>QYQJ01000023.1 GCA_007280875.1 Bacteroidota bacterium | reverse complement strand
CAATGAGACCGTTTCCGTATCGTGTACTTTTGATGTGGGCTTTATGGTTGATTGCCATCCATTCCATCTGTTACGGAGTGGGTCTGATCCTGTTCCCTCCCTCCTTTTTCGCCTATTTTGGATTTGACCTTCCACAAACCTTCTTTGCCGACCAGGGAGGGGTATTTCATATCCTGATCAGCTCCGTTTACATTCTGGCGGCCATCGATCTGCCACATGCTTCACGGTTGATAGGTATTACCTGCTTTGTCAAATTCTCGGCATTCATTTTCCTGATGGCCTGGTACATCTTCGGATTGCCGTCGTGGATCATCCTGGTTTCCGGGATCCTCGATCTGCTGATGGGGCTGGTAGTTTGGTTTTTATATGCCGGATACAGGAAATCGGTCTCAGCTGATCAGTCATGAATGCACCCCTTCCCACCCTTGTGCTGACAGGCGCATCCGGCTTTATCGGCCGCTATTTTCTGGAACAGATGCGGGATGTTTATTCGATCATTGCCATTGCCCGGCGTTCGGAGAAGGAGGCCAATATTCCGCACCATCCCAACATCCACTGGATCCAATGGGATATTGCCAACCGTCAGCAACAGGAGTCGGTCCTGGCCCAGATCACCCGGTTGGGCGGAGCCGATTATCTGCTTCATCTGGCCGCCTTTTACGATTTCAACTATACTGACGATATAGCCTACAAACGAACCAATATAGACGGAACCAGGAACATCCTTAAACTGGCCCGTCAACTGAAGGTCAAACGCTTTATCTTTGCCAGTTCCCTGGCTGCCTGCAGCTTTCCTGAGAGGGGGCGGACCATCTCCGAACAAACCACGGCCGATGCTGAATTTGCCTATGCCCGGACCAAACGGGCAGGGGAGGAGATGGTCAGGGAGTTCAGTCACGACATCGCCAGTTCCGTGATCCGGTTCGCTGCGGTATTCAGCGACTGGTGCGAATATCCCCCGTTATATAAGTTTCTCGAGACGTGGTTGTCGCATAGCTACGATTCACGGATCCTGGGAGGCAGAGGCGAATCGGCGGTCCCCTATATCCACATCCATGATCTGATTGGCCTCTTTCAGACCGTCCTGCAGCAAAGCCACCTGTTACCTTCTTTTGACGTATATGTAGCAAGTCCGGATGGCAGCGCTTCTCATAAAGAGCTATTTGAACTGGCCACCCATGATTATTTCGGGGAAGGGATCAAGCCTATTTACATCCCCGGATACCTGGCCTACCCGGGAATCATCCTGCGTAATCTTCTCAGCCGGCTGAAGCTCATTCCACCTCCCTTCGAGAAGCTCTGGATGCTGAAATACCTGGATCTGAAACTTGATACCGACGCTTCCTATACCCGGAAAGTCCTGAACTGGGAACCCTCCCCCCGGTACCATATCCGAAGGCGGTTACTCTTTCTTCTGGCAAAAATGAAGAGTAATCCCTACGAATGGCAATCCCGGAATGAAGCGGCTCTGAAGCACATCTCCATCCGCACCAACCTGCTCATCTACGAGCAGATGATGTCGGGAAAGGAGTCAATCCTGCAGGAGCTGGCTGCCTGCATGGCCTCGCCGGAGCATGAATCCAGCTTGCCTGGATACCAGCAACTGCCTCAACCCGAGTTTATTCTGCTGCTTTCGACCCTGTACAATGTACTGGCATCCAGCATCCTGAATGTAGATCGGGCCCTCATGATCAACCATATCGACGACGTGGCTGCGGCACGGTTTGAGGAGGGCTTCTCCGCCTCGGAGATCTCCCTGCTTCTTAACCTGACGAAAGAATTGGTTGCCAGGCATTTACAGACCCTTACCGGCATCCGGATAACCCGCCAGGAGATCCATGATTATATCGGGATTACCATCCAGATGGCCCAGGATGAACTGGAGGACCGGTATGAGAAGTATCTCCGCCGGCTAAAAGTGGATGCAGGGAAATTCAAGATCCGGGTCACCATTGATGGACTGGAGCACTTTGCCGATCCGGGCACCTCCATCCTGGAAGCTGCCGGCCAGCTTAATATCCATATTCCGACTCTCTGCTACCACCGCGACCTGAAGATTGCAGGCAATTGCAGGATCTGTCTGGTCGAACTGGATGGTCAGCGTGATCTTGTGGCCTCCTGTGCCACCCCGGTGGAAGAGGGGATGGTGATCCACTCCAACAGCATGAAGGTACGAACGGCTCGTAAACACATGATTGAGCTGCTCCTTTCGGAGCACCATGCCGATTGTACCAACTGCTATAAAAACGGGAAATGCGAATTGCAAAACCTGGCCTCTGAGTTTAAGATTATCAACCCGGTCTTTGATTCGCTGGTCACCTCCAGAGAACGCCACCTGGATCTACTTTCTCCCTCACTGATCAAAGATGACCAGAAATGCATCCGGTGTCAGCGTTGTGTCAGGTCGTGCGCCGAGATCCAGGGAGTGAGCGCTGTATGGGCTGCTCATAAAGGGAGCAGGATGAATATCTCCACTTTCCAGGCGCGTTCGTTACACCAGGTTTTCTGTACGGGATGCGGACAGTGTATTGACCGGTGTCCGACCGGGGCCCTGGTGGAAAAAAACTGCATCGAAGAGGTGTGGAATGCCATCTGGGACAGCGACAAACATGTACTGGTACAGACGGCACCGGCAGTACGGGTGGCCATTGGTGAAGACCTCGGGATCGAACCAGGGAAACGGGTTACCGGTAAGCTGGTCTCAGCACTCCGCCGGTTGGGATTCGATTCGGTGCTGGATACAGCCTTCTCCGCCGATATAACCACGATTGAAGAGGGCTCGGAACTACTGGAACGGTTACGGAACCTGTACAAATTTGAGATCCCTGGTGTCAGGCTCCCCATGCTTACTTCCTGTTCACCAGCCTGGATCAAATACATTGAACATGCGTTTCCCCACCTGCTGGAGCATCTGAGCAGCTGTAAGTCGCCCCAGCAGATTTTCGGGGTGCTTTCCAAGACCTATTACGCCGAACGCCGCAAAATCCATCCTGAAAAGATTGTTACGGTATCCGTCATGCCCTGTACAGCAAAGAAATTCGAAGCGGAACGACCGGAGATGCGGGGCAGCGGCTTCAGGGATGTCGACTTTGTACTCACCACCCGTGAACTGGCTATCATGATCAACCAGGCCGGGATCGACTTCCGGAGTCTTCCCAACGATCACTACGACAGCCTGATGGGACATGCATCAGGAGCCGGTGTGATCTATGGTGCCACCGGTGGGGTGGCCGAGTCTATTATGCGAACGATCTACCCGAAACTAACAGGCCGGGATATTCCGTTCGACAACCTGGTGGTCAAACCGGTTCGCGGAATGGATGGCGTGCGGGAGTTCAGCATCACGATTGAGGATCCGCTGCCCCAGTGGGACTTCATGGCCAACAGGGAAATTCGGATCGCCATGGCGCACGGGCTATCCAACGCCAAACACCTCCTGCATGAAATCGACCGGGGAACCGCTCCGTATCATTTCATCGAAGTAATGGCCTGCCCCGGAGGATGCCTGGGGGGTGGCGGTCAACCTATCCCCACCAACGCAGAGATCCGGCTGAAACGCATCCAGGCTATTTACGCAGAAGAGATCGGGATGGAGATCCGGAAGTCTCATGAAAATCCGGAAGCGATCGAGGTCTATGACACCTACCTCGACCACCCGCTCAGCCCTCATGCGCTGGATCTGCTGCATACAAGCTATACGAAGCGGGATGCCTATTAGCAATTTATGAATGATTCGTCATTCGAAAATCGGATTAATCGGAGATTCTGCTAAGGTATTCCCTGACCTCTTCGAGGATCTCCGGAAATTTCTCCCGGATCGATGGGCTGAACTGCTCACTGAATTCCATATCCTCCACGATTTCGATAGCAAGGATCCGGATCTTCTCCGGCAGCTCCATGCCGAGCTTTTCACCCAGTTTCAGGGCGTTGAGGAAATTGATATCATGCAGGTTGGTCAGGTGAAGAGTTTCCCGGAAGTTCTCAGGTGTGAGGTAGTATATGGAACCCGGAATCCCATCCCTGGTTTTGATGGCATCGATGAAAACAATCTCCCGGAAGCCGGTCACCATCTCCAGGATCTCCAGTCCTCCGACAGTGGCTGTCTGAAAAGCAAAAAGAGAAGGCAGTTTTTCCTTCTCTAATTGCTGAACAATCCGTGGTCCGATTCCGTCGTCTGTTAGGATGTCGTTGCCTATACCCAGAACCAAAACCTTTTGTTTCAACGACATTCTATGATCTTTTGATCGACCGGATTGTTTTTCCTTCAGAATCTTTCAATACCAGTTCCATCCGCATCTGTCTGGGCAGAGAATGGGTGGCACAGGAGAAGCAGGGATCATAAGCCCGGAATGCCATCTCAATCATGTTCAGGATTCCTTCCGTGATCTCCGTATCCTTGGTTATTAACCCTTCCGCAGCTTTTTTGATCGACATGCAAATGGGCGCGTTGTTGTTGGTGGTTCCAACGATGATATTGACCTTGGTCACAATCCCCTTCTCATCGGTCCAGTAGTGGTGTGTCAGGGTTCCCCGCTGTGCTTCCACAATACCGACCCCTACCGACGGGACGTTGTCCAGGGGAGCACGCAGGTCTTTGCCTATAATCTCGGGATCTTTGGCCAGTTCCAGACAGCGCTCGGCCGAATAGATCAGTTCGACCAACCGGGCCCAGTGCATCGCCAGGGTGTTGTGTACCGGTTTGCCTCCCAGGGTCTTATACATGAATTCATATTCCTCCTGGGCGATTGGGGTGGCCATTCCGTCAGAGGCATTGAGACGGGAAAGAGGAGTGGCGTGGTAGACCCCTGATTCCTGTCCCTCTACGAATCCCTTCCACCCTTTGGTCTTGAGGTAGGGGAACTTGAGATAACTCCAGGGTTCCACATGTTCGGCCACATAGTTCAGGTATTCGTTAGGGCCATACTTAAAAAGTTCTTTCCCTTCGGTGTCGACCACCCGCACCTTGCCATCGTAGAAATTGACATGGTTGTTGTTGTCGACCAGTCCCATCGAGTGGATCTTCAGGGCATAGGGACCGTTGAGGATGATATCCACATAGGTTTTATTCCCGAGAACGACATCTTTAAAAAGGTTCATACTGAATTTCCCGAAATCGACGAACCCTTCGGCCTTTTTCACGACATCGTCCCGTTCTTCGGCTGTCAGTCCTTTTCTTACGCCACCGGGGATATTCATCACCACATGGGTCTGGTGTCCGCCAAGCAAGGCCTGAATCTCCTGGGCAATGCGGCGTTGCTTGATCACCTCACTGCCAATGGGAATCCCTACTTTTTCAATGACACCGATAATATTTCGCACCGATGGATCGGCTGTGGGGCCCACCACGAAATCGGGGGCTGCCAGGGCATAGAAATGGGCGATGTGGCTGTGAACGAAGTGCGCCATGTAAAAGAGTTCCCTCAGTTTTTTAGCAGTGGGTGGCGGTTCCACTCCGTAGACTGCATCTGCCGCTTTGCCGCTGGCCATATGGTGACAGCCGGGGCACACACCGCAGATCTTGGTCACGATCTGCGACAGCTCCTCCACCGGTCGTCCTACGCAAAACTGCTCGAATCCGCGGAGCTCCGGTACCTGGAAATATACATTCTCCACTCCTCCGTCATCTTTCAGAAAGATCTCGATCTTTCCGTGACCTTCGAGGCGTGTGATCGGGTCTATGGTAATTCGTCTCATACGATGGTCCTCCTTATGATTGATGAAGGTAAACTAAACCGGTAAAAGGTTCCGGCTGGGTCATCGATGGTCTCCACCACCTTTTCGATCTCTTTTTCGTTGTTTGAGTCGATCATCGTGGCGATCGCGGAGAGCATCTTGGCTCCCGGGTCTGAAGCCGCTTCCGAGGGACCGTAGCAGCCGCGACAGGGAGCATTCCCCACAATGCACCGCACACCACATCCGGCACGTGTGGAGGGACCCATACAGATCACCCCCTGCTCGAGGAAGCAGGTTACGCCGTCGTCCTTGATATCGATGGGACGGTAAAATCGTTTTACCTTTTTGTTCTCCGTTTTCGTGCGTTTACACTCATCGCACTGTGTCTTCTCCGACGCTCCCACCACCGATCCGGCCGGAGGAAGCGGAGCACCGGTGGCGATCAGGGTAAAGACCTCCAGCAGGCGTTCCGATTGCGGTGGGCACCCGGGGAGGTAGTAATCGACATCCACTACCTGGTTGAGGCTTCTCACATCATTGTAAAATGTAGGAAGCTCAAGCGTTCCCTCATCCACATCAAAATGGGTCTGTGGGAAAATCTTATCCGGATTGACCGTCGATTCACTCTCTTCGTAGACCCGCTTAAAAATGGCTTCTTTGGTCGTGAAGTTTGCCAGTCCTGGAATTCCGCCCATGTGAGCACAGGAGCCATACGCCACCAGTACCTTGGATTTCTGTCGCAGCAACTTGGCTATGTGTTCATTTTCACTGTTTCGGACAGCCCCATTGAACAAGGTGACATCAATGTATTTATCGGGCATCGCCTCGACATCCTTGTATTTGATATCCAGCGCTATAGGCCAGAATACAAGGTCGGCTGCCGCAATGACATCCAAAAGTTTTTCATGGACATCCAGCACCGAAACACAGCACCCGCCGCAGGCAGCGCCCCAGTAAACAGCGAGTTTCAGTTTCGGCTTTTGTGAAGTCTCTTCTTTCATATGCGCTTAAATTGCTAATGTTTCTACTACTGTCTTTATTTTACTTGGACCGAGCTCCTTGATGCGGGCGGTCATGGAGTCAATCAGTTCGGCGAACTGTTTCCCTTCGCTGGCACTGATCCATTCCAGGTGCAACCGGGCGGGTTCGATCCCCATCTGAGTGATGTATTTCTTCATCAATTTGAACCGTCGGAGGCATTTGTAATTTCCCTCCTGGTAGTGGCAGTCCCCCGGATGGCAGCCGCAGATGAGAACTCCGTCGGCCCCCTCCCGGAAGGATTTGTAGACAAATGTGGGATCTACCCGTCCGGAGCACATGACCCGGATCACCCGGACATTGGGTTTGTATTTCATGCGGGATGTACCCGCAAGATCTGCACCGGTGTATGAACACCAGTTACACAGAAAGGCGACAATAGTGGGGTTGAATTCCATATCATTCTATTTTAAGGGCCATTTTCATTAATCCGTCGATTTGGGATAGGATCTGCTGGTCGGTGAAGTGTTTGCTCCGGATGGCTCCGGTGGGACAGGTCGATCCGCAGGTGCCACAGCCTTTACAAAGCACTTCGTTGACAACAGATACCTTTTTCTCCCGGTCATAGTGAATAGCAGTATAGGGGCAGACCATGATGCATGTCTGGCAACCGCAGCAGAGTGTTTCATTGACCTCTGCGGTGGTGACCTCCACGTGGACCGAGCCCTGGTTGATGGTAGCCAGCACCCGTGCTGCTGCAGCCTTGGCTTGTGCTACCGAGTCGGGAATCCCTTTGGGTCCCTGACAGTTTCCCACGATATAGACACCACTGGTGGTGGTGGCGACCGGATCCAGCTTCGGATGTTTTTCGATGAAGAAGGCATTGCTGCAAATGCTGATGCCAACGGCATGGGCGATATCCTTGACATCCGGATGAGCTTCCATACCGACCATCAGGATGATCATATCGGCCGGAATTTCAAGACCAAGTCCTGAGATTTTTTCCCGGAAAAAGATCAGCATCGGAGGATCTCCCGGAGCAACTGATTTAATGATCTGGGGAAGTTCGTGTTGCTGGTCAAACATCATGAAGATGATCTCCTTCTTTGATGTTGCAGTGTAAAGTTCTTCACATCCCTTCCCGAAAGCACGCATATCGGCATAGAGGTCGTAGATATTGGAATCGGGGAGAAGAGAACGAAGCTGGTTTGCAAACTTCAGTGCAACCTGGCAGCAGGTGCGTGAGCAATATTCATGAAATTCCGTATTACGGCTGCCAACACAGTGGATAATGGCGATATTTTGCGGGATATTGCCCTCCTTTGTTCGTACCTGCCCCGTGCGCAGCAGATCCTCAAACTCTACGGAAGTAATCACATTGGGAAGTCTCCCGTATCCGTACTGGCCTACCCGTGAGGCGTCGAAAGGTCGTAATCCGGTAGCCACAATGATATTCCCGAAGGTGAGTGTCTGCTCCTGGTTGCTATCGGATTGAATGGTGGTTTCGAAATTTCCGATATACCCGTGAACCTCGCTGATGGTAGTATTGTAGAAAACTTTGATATGGGGGTGGTTGATCGTTCTGCGGATCATCACCTCCAGCATCTTGTCGGCATCGTAGAGGTATGGAAAGGTGAGGTCAAAGTGGCTGACCATGCCGCCCAGCTGTTCGGTTTTCTCGAGGAGGTATACCTCTCTTCCGGCATTGGCTACCTCCAGGGCAGCCGACATGCCGGCCACGCCGCCACCGATCACCAGCGTGGCAGGGTTGATCCCGACGCTTCGTTTATCCAGGGGTTCATGGTACTGCACCCGGCTGATTGCTCCTGCAACCAGTTCAACAGCTTTCCGGGTGGCAGCTTCGCGGTTGTCATGCACCCATGAATCCTGCTCTCGGATGTTGGCCATTTCAAAAAGGTACGGATTCAACCCGGATTTCTCCAGGACCTTCCGGAATGTCAGTTCGTGGATCCGGGGGGAGCAGGCAGCCACCACTACCCGGTTCAGATTGTGCTCGAGGATGTCTTCGGCGATCAGTTCCTGCCCGGGATCAGAGCACATATATTTGTAATTCTTCGACACAACAACGTGGGGTAATTTGCCAATCAGTTCCGTCACCAGTTCCACATCCACCATTTTGGCGATATTGTTTCCGCACCAGCAAACATAAACTCCGATTCTTGCTTCTTCCATAGATCTCATCCGATGATTAAGCTGTTTTTGTCATGGCAGATTTCTGTAATCTGGCAAAGTAAACGGCGAATGGTCGGTATGCCAGGTGAGACCATTTCGAAAAGGGTACCTCGATCAGGATCATCGGGACCAGGATCGCCATATGAGCAATATAACTCACATAGGTGGCCCATGGCATTCCGTTGACCCGGAACAGATGGATCAGGATTCCCGTTATGACGGTCAGGGTGAGCATGACCAGGAATAACCAGTCGCTGACATGGGAGAACTGGAACTTGAACTCCTGTTTCTTCAGCCTGCCAATGATAGCTGCAGTCAATCCGATCAGCAGTCCGATGGTGGCATAATACCCGAGGGCACGTTGCAGATGCCAGGGTGGGTGGATCTTTTCTGTCTGAAACCAGGGGAGGAATACCACGATCAGAATGAACATGATCGTGTATCCCGACATTAAAAGCCAGTGATATAGCCAGTATGATTTATCTTCACATTTAGAGAATTTGGGCTGAACCACAAAGTTGTAGATCAAATGCCAGAACTCCCGGATGTGGTCCAGCAATCCGACCTTATTTGATGTACCCTGCCACACCACCCGGTAATACATCCGTAGGATGTTGGATACCAGCAGGCCGGCAACCACAATGGCCATGGCCCAGTCGAAGTATTCAATGATGTGAAAGGGAGCGAAACTGTTCACTTTGACCCCTCCCTGGGGTGTCAGGGTGGTATCGAGGGGCGGCAGGACAAAGATGAATGTCAGTACGACCAGAATGGCAAAGATGATAATAAAAGCCAGTTCCCATACCTTGGAGGTATAGAATTTTTTCGATAAACCGGTCCAGTCGTACAGGGAGGTCAGGTAACGGCGCAGCGACATCATCAGTTCGCCGGGGTTGGCATTGCGCGGACATTGTTCACTGCACTCCCCGCAATAGTAACACAACCAGGGTTCCACACAGGTGCTGAGGTGGTCCTTCAGCCCCATCTGCATCAACCGGATCGTTTTCCTGGGAAAGAGGAATCCCTGGGCAGTCAGTGGGCAGATGGCTGTACAGGTTCCGCAATGATAGCATTCATTCCAGTCCCTGATGCCAAATTCCCTGAGTTCTCTGGGCAGATCCGGATTTACACGGTTATTCATAACGAGTATTAAGTTAACTGATCATGGCTAGTTCGCTAGCTTTATTGAGTATCGATTCGGGGGTCAGGTTTTCAAATCCGATGGAAACCTTACCCCGAAGTATGTTCTGGATTACTTTTGCGGCGGCGGCAGATCCCATGGCAACCGAGTCGGGGATGTCTTTAGGTCCCTGGCAGGTGCCGGCGATGTAAATGCCTCCGATCGAGGTTCCTGTGGGATCGGTATTGCTGTTCATCGCCATAAACCACCCGTCATGACCTCTCTTCAGGCCGAGGATATGGCTTAGTTTTTCGGTGTCCTCGGAGGGTTCCAATCCTGTAGCCAGCACCACCATATCTACCTCCTGTTCAATCAGCTGACCTTCTTCAATATGTTCTCCACGAAGCAGAAGTACGTCCCCTTTCTGCTCAACTTTTGCTGTTTTCCCGCGGATGATGTGGATCCCTTCACGGCTGATGCGCTGGTAGAACTCCTCATAGCCCTTACCAAAGGCACGCATGTCAATATAAAACTCAAATATTTCGGCTGTGGGGAGTTTCTCTCTGACCAGGTGTGCGAATTTCAGGGAATACATGCAACAGACCCGGGAGCAGTATTTATTGCTGTCTCTTATAACCATCTGACGCT
>QYQJ01000109.1 GCA_007280875.1 Bacteroidota bacterium | reverse complement strand
TGGGCAGTGGGCAGTGGGCAATTGGCAGAATCCATTCGTTATTTTTCTTTCGGAAACAGGGCGGTTTCTACCAGTTCGCAGATGATATGCCCGATCATGATCTGTGCCTCCTGGATCCTGGGGGTATCGCCGGATGGGACCTTGATCAGGTAATCGCAGTGGTCCTTCATTTTTCCGCCAGTTTCCCCGGTGAGGCCGATGGTGATCATCCCCTTTTCATTGGCCGCATCCAATGCGTTGATGATATTTTTTGAATTTCCTGAGGTGGAGATCCCGATCAGGATATCTCCCTCTTTTCCCACTCCCCGGATGATCCGCGAATAGACCTCCTCGTACGAATAGTCATTGGCCACCGCAGTAAGGTAGGAGGTGTTGACATGCAGTGCATCCGAAGGAAGCGGGGGCCTGTCGTAATAGAAACGCCCCGAAAACTCAGCAGCCAGGTGCTGCGCATCCGCCGCGCTGCCCCCATTTCCGCAGAACAACACTTTGTTCCCGTTGCAGAAGGCTTCGGCACAGTGCCGTGCAACTTCACCTATCAGCTCTATCAGGGAGGCATCGGCAAGGATTTTTTGTTTGACCTCAATACTCTCTTTGATCGATTCGGAAATTCGCATAGGTCTCTATTTATAGGTTACAGTTTCGCTCAACGGTTTACGCACCAGATGTTTGGCAGGATCATTCGGTGGACTCGCCGGATAGCCCAGCGCAAGGTAAGCAATTGGCTCCAGGTTGGGCGGGAGGTTCAGTATCCTGGTACATGCCTTCGCGTCGAAATTGCAGATCCAGCAGGTTCCCAGATCCACCTCCGCTGCAGCCAGGGTACTATGGTCGATGATAATGGAGACATCAATATCGGTATGGTCCTTCCCGTCGCTTCGCTTCCATCCGGCGGCATGATCCCCGCAGAAGACCAGGATCACGGGCGCCTGCTTAAACCATGCCCGGTTGTATGTAGAAGCCAATTCGTCATGCAGTCCGGGATCCCTGACGACAAACAAATGCCAGGGCTGATAATTGGCCGCTGAGGGAGCCACCCGCCCGCACTCCAGGATATAGTTCAGCTTCTCCTCCTCCACCGGCCGGTTCAGGTAACTTCTGACCGAATACCGCTTCTTAGCTAATTCAAGAAAAGTCTTCATTGCTGCTTGCTATTTGCTATTAGCTTTTCGTGTTTCGTAATCCACCATTTCGCCATTTACTATATACTCCAGCTCGTCAATCCCTTCGCCGTGAACTCATACCGTTTTGCCTGGCCACCGAATTGTTGAAGGGCATCAATCACACGGGAGCGTGTATTGTCCGGACAGTAAAAGAACATGAATCCCCCACCACCAGCTCCGGATACCTTTCCACCAAGCGCCCCGTTCCTGATGGCTGCTCCATAGATCTCATCCAGCATGGGATTGGAGATTCCTGCAGCCATTTTCTTCTTATATTGCCAGCCAAAATCGAGGATCTCCCCGATCCGGTCAAGGTCCCCTTTAAGCAGCGCCTCCTTCATCATCACCGACTGCTCCTTCAGTTTATGCATCGCGTCGAGTGACCGTTCGTTTCCGGCCATCACATTTTTTCGCTGCTCTTCAATGATGGTGTTTGACAACCGGCTGGTCTCGGTATGATAGAGGATCAGGTTATGGGCCAGTTCATCCAGGTATTTCTCCCGGATACGGAGGGGATTGACAATCACCTTGTCCTCCCTGAAGAACTCCATGAAGTTCACCCCGCCAAAAGTAGCCGCATACTGATCCTGTTTTCCTCCCGCCATATTCAGATCCACCCGTTCGATCTCAAAAGCCAGGTGAGCCAGGTCATATTCCCCCAGCGGAAGGTTCAGCCATTCGGCGAAGGCTCCCAGGATGGCGACCACCAGCGTAGAAGAACTTCCCAGACCTGATCCGGGAGGAGCATCTACATAAGTTGATAACTCAAACGAAAGGGGTTCGTGCACAAAATCCCGGACAATCCGGTTGTAAATTCCTTTGATGAGGTCGTGTTTGCCATCCACCGGGAGCTGCTCCCCGGCATCAAACTCCAGGGTCTCCTGCTTATCAAGCAGATTGATACGGATCCTGTTGTCGGTTCGTGGCTGAATGGTAGCCCGGGCGTACATACTGATCGTGGCATTCAGAATGGCTCCTCCGTAAAGATCGGAAAAGGGCGCCACATCGGTTCCTCCCCCGGCAAGACCAAGACGGAGCGGGGCCTTGGAACGGATCAATCGGTTTTTTGTCATAAGGGCAGTTTTTACCCCTAAATCCCCTGAAGAGGACTTACTCCCCCTTTAGGGGGTCGGGGGGTAATCTACTAACGAATCAATCGCCTTTACCATTGTCTCCCAGCTGTATTTCCTCTTTTCTTTAGCCACATGAGCAACGAATTCCTTTTCTTTATCTTCCCGATAAAAGCGTACAATGGCATCGGCAATCCGCCGTGGATCAGGGTCCACCACATAACCTGTTCTCCCGTCGGGCACAAACTCGGCCAGACCACCCACGTTAGTAATGATCATAGGTTTATTAAAATGGTAAGCGATCTGAGTCACTCCACTTTGTGTGGCGTTCTTATAGGGTTGTATCACCAGGTCGGCTGCACAGAAATAATTCCTTACGGCAGAATCAGGAATAAAATCATTGCTCAGAATTACCCGGTCTTCCAGGCGCTGCTCCCTGATAATATTCAGATAGGTGTCCGGATCACTATAAAATTCCCCTGCCACCAGGAGTTTTACACGCAAGTCCTGCAACCGGGGATCGGCAAAAGCCATCAGCAATAAATCCAGTCCTTTATAATCGCGGATAAATCCGAAAAAAAGGATATAATTCCAACCCGGATCCAGGCCTAATTTTCCAATTGCATCCGGTTTCGGGATGGGGTCACCAAAATGATCGTACAGAGGGTGTGGGGTAAATTTCTTTGGTTTGACCCTGTCAAACTCTTCCAACTCATTTAAAACTGACCTCGACATTGTAATAAATCCATCTACCGACTGCACAAACCAGGAAGCCAGCATCCGGTCGCCCGGTCGTCTTTCGTGCGGGATCATGTTATCGATGATGCTGATGATGCGGGTATACTTGTTTTTTCTTATGATCCAGCAGATCGTTCCGAGGCAGGGAGCAAAAAAAGGCATCCAGAATTTCACAATGACCAGGTCAGGTTTCAACTTACGGATCTCATTCCCGATTCGGATCCAGCTGGCAGGATTGACCGAGTTGATTCTTGTTCTGATCGTCAGATCCGCAGGAGCAGGTTCATCGGTAAACTGACTTTTTCCCGGGAAGAAAACCGAGGGGTACTGCAGGCTGAACGAGTAGATGACAACCTGGTTGCCCTGGTGCTGATATTCCCTCGCCAACCGCTCGTTATAAGCAGCCAGCCCTCCCCGGAGAGGGTATGCAGAGCCGATGATCACAATGTTGCGGGGAGCAGTCATATCAGCCGGATTTAGTAACAGGAAATGAGACCGTGAAAGTGGTTCCGCTTCCGGGTTGACTGATCACGGAAATCATTCCACCGTTCATTTCGACAAACTCTTTACAGAGAATTAATCCGAGTCCCGTACCCTGTTCATGGGCCGTCCCTTCGGTTGAGCATGCTTTATCTATCCGGAAGAGAGATTCCACCTGGTCGTTCGTCATCCCCACACCGGTATCCTGAACGGAAAGGATCACACGATCGTGATCCATCGTGCATGTCAGAATTACCGACCCGCCGGATTTCGTGAACTTAACGGCATTATTCACCAGGTTTACAAATGCCGTACGGATCATATCCTGATCAGCAAGAAGCTCCGGACTGTATGAAAAATCAGCAACCAGGGCTATATTTTTTTCTTCGGCAGAGGGCAGGCAAAAATCAACGACATCTTCCACCAGTTCCCCGAGGTTCAAAACCGTCGGTTTCGGGATCAGCCGCCCGGTCTGCACCTGGGCCCATTTGATCAGGTTATCAAGTAATTTCAGGGAACTCCAGGAAGCGTCGTACTGGTTATTGATCAACTCATTCACCTTCTCTTCGGATAATTTTCCCCGGGTATCTTTCAACATTCCGGAAAAGGAAATAATCGTTGTCAGAGGAGCCCGCAGATCATGAGCGATGATGGAAAAAAATTTATCCTTTGTAGCATTCAACTCCGCCAGTTTCTCCTCATTCCGGTTCATTTCCCGTAACCGGTACACCAGTGTCCGAAGAATCCCTGTCGTGAAACCCGGATCGGATATAAACTGATTAAACACGTTCCCGGCGATACACAGCAACAAAGTGGATTCAACAGCAGTCACAGAAGCTGCCCGTTCAGCCTGATCGATCAGGTGATAGATCCCGAAACTATCTCCACATCTCAACGTGGTAAAGAGATGGTCTCCATCATGCACCTTCACACAGCCATTTACAATGAGAAACATGGCATCACCAGTTTCTCCCTTTTGTATGATCACTGTTCCGGGATCAACCTGCTGTTCATCGAGCAACCGGGCCAACTGATCCAGCACAGGATCCGGTGTGGCCTCGAAAATAGCAGTACTCTTCAGAAAGGAGATTCTCTCTTTCAGCTCCATCATGTCAACGTGTTCCTCAGTCCAGGTTAATCTTTCTTTCGACCAGGTAAGCGTTCCTGTCGTGAGCGCTTCGGGAGATCAGCTCTCCCAGGAACCCGGCGACAAAAAGCTGGGTTCCCAGGATCATTGCAAGCAAACCGAAGTAGAATAACGGACGTTCCGTCATTTTATACCCTTCGAAGAAGATCCGCTCATAGGCCAGGTAGCCGGCGATGCCAAAACCGGCCAGGAAGATCAGCGTCCCCCATAATCCGAAAAAATGCATCGGACGCTTTCCAAACCGGGAAGCAAATGAAATGGTAAGCAGGTCGAGGTAGCCTTTGAAAAAACGGTCCCACCCGTACTTCGTTTTTCCATATTTCCGTTTCTGATGCTGTACTACCTTCTCCCCGATCCGTGTAAAACCGGCCCGCCTTGCGATCACCGGAATATACCGGTGCATTTCCCCATACACTTCGATGCTTTTTACCACATCCCTGTGGTACGCTTTCAGACCACAATTGAAATCGTGCAATGGGATTCTCGACATCCGCCGGGTAGTCCAGTTGAAAAAACGGGTAGGAATGGTTTTGGATACCGGATCGCGTCGTTTTCTTTTCCATCCCGAAACCAGGTCGTACCCTTCATCCAGGATCATGCGCCGTAGCTCCGGAATCTCTTCGGGACTATCCTGCAAATCAGCGTCCATGGTCACCACTACCTCCCCGGAAGCAGCTTCAAACCCGCAGTTGAGAGCAGCCGCTTTGCCATAGTTCCGGCGAAATTTGATCCCCTTTACAGCAGGATTCTCATCAGCCATCCGGGCAATCACCTCCCAGGAGCCATCCCGGCTCCCGTCGTCGATGAAGATCACCTCATAACTCAAACCCTGTGCGGTCATCACCCGGCCAATCCAGCCGGTCAATTCGGAGAGAGATTCCGCTTCGTTCAGTAGTGGAACAACAACAGATAGATCCATTCCCGTAAATTAAATAGCCGATGAGGTCATTGAGTTATCCTCTTTTTTCAGGAAGAGAGAGGTTATCAGGGCAATGATGCTTCCGATAATGATCTGTCCAATCATTCCATAGATTGCCATCCAGATGGGTGTCATAAAGAACGCTCCCATCTCCATGGCCCGTTCCAGCTCTTCATCCGACATGTTTGGATTCCGTTCAAGAGCCTGTTGCCTGCTCATATCGATGATATCCTGTACGGCATCCGGTGCAATGACCTGATAAAATAAATAGGAATAGATCCCGACCAGGATAGCGGCAAACAGGACGATCATGAAACTGGTTGAGAATGCCTTCCCGTAAGACATATAACCATTCAGTACTTTTTTCCGGTAGTCCAGTGTTCCCCAGATCATTCCCCCTACCAGAAAAAGATATGCGATCCAGGTGAGGGCAGTATTCAGATTTTGATCAAACAGATACAGAATCAGGCTGAAGAGAATGATGATCACACCGGTGATGATTCCATACGTAATGCCATTCATGGCAACTGATTTGGGCTTTTCTTCCATGGTTTTCAAGTTTATAATCGTTTTAGCAAACATACGAAAAAAACCATATCCGGGCTGAAATACCACACGATTTTTTCTACCTTTGCAGCGGGTAAGTCTTATACGACCAGCTCCTGTTTAACTCCCCCAGGTTCGGAAGGAAGCAAGGGTACAATGGTCGAGCGGTGCGATATAATGGCTTACCCTTTTTCAATTTCCGAATGTCGATTTTCGTTATAGTCTATCATGCTACTAAAAATTCATCCAGAGAATCCCGGGGAACGGCAGATGAAGGTCGTCCTCGAATGCCTGAAAAACGGCGGGGTGATCATTTATCCCACCGACACGGTCTATGCCATGGGATGTGACGTGACCCAGATCCGGGCCGTTGAACGTGTTGCCCGGATCAAGGGTATGAAACTGGAGAAAGCCAATTTTTCGCTGATCTGCAACTCCCTGAGTCAGCTTTCCGATTACACACGTCCCATCAACAACCACCTTTTCAGGATCATGAGAAGGGGACTTCCGGGACCTTATACGTTCATCCTGAACGCCAGCAATAATGTTCCCAGGTTTTTCCAGAGTAAGAAGAAGACGGTAGGGATCCGTATTCCGGATCATCCAGTTCCGGTCGCAATCGTGGAACATCTGGGAAATCCTATAATGACCACCTCCCTGCACCACGAAGATGAGATCATCTATTATCTGACCGATCCGGAAGAGATCTACGAACGGTTCAATAAACAGGTCGATATCGTGATCGACTCCGGTCATTGCGGTCTCATCCCATCAACTGTGGTGGACTGTACCGGTGATGAGCCGGTGATCATCCGGGAGGGGTTGGGGGATACGGGAATCGTTTACTAGATACCAGATGCCGGATCTACCCCTCCACTAACCCCTCCCCAAAAAGGGAGGGACTTATCCAGGATCCAGCATCCAGAATCCAGAATCTAGTACTTTGAATTTTGAATTTTGAATTTAGACGAGTATCTTTGCACCCCCAAATGGATGACTCGCTAGCTCAGTTGGTAGAGCATAGCCCTTTTAAGGCTGGGGTCCTGGGTTCGAGTCCCAGGCGGGTCACGGGTACAATTACGAATTAAGAATTACAAATGAAGAATACCGCTTCATTGACGTGGGGCGGTATTTTTATGGATCCATTATCCGGTCTAAATCGGATGTATCCCTTTCAGAGGGAGCTGTAACCAATAGAAACAGCCGATTCGACTTCGCGGATGTATTTGATCAGCTGCTGAATCTCCTGTACCGATAGGCCCTGGCAGGGGGAGACCGTGAAGGCCTGGTGAAGTGCCTGTCGTACCAGCTCATCCGCAGCACCCAGTGCCTGTTTGACCGTTCTCAGATCGGCATTTCTCCTGTTGTGCAGCTCCTGGAATTCATTGTACCGGTCAATGGCTGTTTGCAGGGTGGTGGAGGCCTCGTTGTACAGCGTGATCTCCACATTGCACTTCATATTGATCACATAATCGTTGTACTTTCGGTATATCCTCAAGATCTCCTTTCGGGTGGCATGGGTGGCCTCTGCCCTTCTCAGTGTTCCTTCCGCCCTGCCTATTTCATCCAGATTATAATACCGGTCCAGGCTGTCGGCATACTGATAAAACGCAGGTCCCTTTCTGCCACCGTCGATAAACTGATCATGCGTAATCGGATAATCCAACAGTTGCCAGATGGGATCAAACGGCATATGAGTAGTGATCAGATTGTCGGGTGGGGTCATAAAATAGAAGGGAGAAAAACTCTTCCGATACCGGCCGTTATCCAGGGATCCGCTGCCCCAGGTGGCATCGAAAAGTGACCATCTTCCATCTATTTTTGCTATATTCCATGCATGCCCGATATCCGTCCTGAGTTGTCCGTCGTTACGGGTATAACCATGAACCGTAAGCGCCGGAATTCCCATCCGTTTACAAATGGTGGTGAACACTTCGGCATATCCCTGGCAAACCGCCCGTTTGTTCTTCAGGGTAAAGAATACAAACTCATCCACACTTTCGTACTTCCCGGCTGCCTCAGTCTGATTCATGTCGTAGATAATGGAACAGGTTATCCAGGAGAAAAGTGCCCTAACCCTGTCGGCCTCATCAGGAAATCGCACGGTCAGGAAATCAGCAAATTCTCCCGGCGATTGGGTCACTGCCGCAGGAATGGATCGGGCCAGGGAGTCGGCATTCCACCAGCCGGAGGAAGCTTGGGAACCAAGAATCATGCCCATCAGCCATCCGAAAAACAGGAATCTGACCATACGTTGAAAAATAAAAAAGTAGAGAAATACCGAAGATATAACGACGGTTATGTATCAGGATTTTGTCGGCTCTTTATTTTTTTCACATAAAATATCGAGATACCGATAGAAATCAGAGCCAGCAACAGTGTCACCCCAGGTCCCATCCAGGGGATAACGGCATGATTCGTAAAAAAATGGAGCCGGAGGGTCACATAATAGAGGAGAAGTTGTCCGAACACGCCGAATAAAAACGACATGTATGTGTATGATTTCTTCAATCCGCGCGATAAGGCCGACATCCCTCCCACGGCTGCATACCCGATGACTGCCGCCAGCAGCGGTTTTTGCATGTTGGTCATGTACTGTGCCAGGAAAATAATTCCGAAAAAGAGTACAATGTTTCCCAGCCAGGCCAGCCCAAATTCTTCAATCCTGGACTCCAGTAATGACTCCTCCTGATCGGTCATTTTTATCAGCGGCAGTCCGGGCATTTCCGGCGAATCGGATTCGTTGGAACGGGGGGCATTGACTCCCTCCAGGCGGGACTCCAGCCTGCTTAGACGATTCTCCAGGTTCTTCAGAATGCTCCGACTGTCTCTTCCAGGGTGGCAATAACCATAGCAGAAATGCGAGAATAGCAAACGGTATCAGGAACCAGAACCAGGCCATCAGGGTTCCTTCGGCTCCGATGAACTGGTTCTTATATACCGTGAAGCCATAGAAACTTTTTGAAAACAGCTGGCCTCCGATCACGACATTCCAGCGCATGAAAAAGATGCCAAACAGAACCAGGAGGCTGATGGTAAAATAGATCATCCTGTGGATCTTTTCGGCAGGCTTATAAAACTGCAATACAGCAAGCGTCACCAGTGGGATAATAGTTCCCAGAAAGATCTGGAAAATGAACATGCTTACAAACAGCTTTCCGTTCACCAGCAGATGGAGGATATCGAATGATTCCTCGGCTTCATAGATCCGGTGAATCTGGTCCAGCGCTTCCAGCGAAAAATCGAGGATCAGGATGTAGAAGAGAAATTTCGCGATGGTATCCAGGGCATTGATATCAGCTTTTAGCTTTCGGATTCGGGATACTACCATATAGATAAACAGTACCAGGGCGATCCCGGAAACCATAGCCGAGAAGAGGAAAATAACCGGCATCAGCACGGTGGACCACCAGGGATTGGCCTTAATCGAGCCACAGGATCATATCCTTCCGGTAATCGAACCAGATCTCCAGCAGCAGTTCCACCATCAAATACCAGAGATAGACGAACCCGAAAATCGCCATGGCAGAGGTAAAGTGCGGTATGATGGCTTATTATGATATAGTCATCTCCCCTGATCTGAAGGGGATGCCATTGCTAAGCAGCAAGGATAATGACCAGATGTTTCAGGCCGGTGTCAAAGCGGCACAGGAGGCGATATCAGGGATCCGGGAGATCCTGATTGAGAGGAATGTGATCAGATAAGCACTTGACCAGTTGTTTCATGCTCAAATCTTTATGACGGAACCCGATCCCGAAATATGGGTATTGATCGTGGGATCACCTTTGTAATAAACGTTTCCGCTCCCGGAGATAGTGGCATCCAGCAGCGTGGTGACCCATACCGTAATGTTGCCCGACCCGCTGATCGTGGTATAGGTGGTATCCGATGTGACCCCTTCCAAATCGATATTTCCGCTTCCACTGATCTTCAGCACCTGGTAACTGACCTCCCCGGTGATGGCCAGTACATTCCCGGAACCGGAGATGGTTACCTGCAATTCCGCGGCTTCCACCTGAGATACCTGAATATTCCCGCTGCCACTGATCGATGCCTGCAGGTATTGATTGTGCCAGGGGGTATCCACCAGGATATCTCCGGACCCGCTGATGGTCAGCAACTGAATGCAGGGCGCAGCAATAAAAATTTTGATCGGTTCATGGGTACCCACAATCACCCCGCTCTTGTAACGAATTATTAAGGTATTATTGGGCCCGATGACCGTTTCCAAAATATCTAAAATGTTTTGCTGGGCTCTGACCTCCACATAGAAGGACGTGTCCGGAGAGAAATAGACTGTGGCATCAATCGCGAGGCTGATACCGTTAAACCCGGTTATGTTCCGGATCTGTGCCACCACATCGCCCTTACCCTTGATCTTTTCGCAGGATGAAAAGTTTAAGGCAATGCAGGAGAGAATCAAGAGATAAACGAACTTTTTCATAAAAATCATGTTTGCAAGACAAACTTACATAAAATACTCAAAATACTTCGTCTCTTTTTTTAATTGATCCTCAGCTTTTTTTCTTATATTTAAC
>QYQJ01000143.1 GCA_007280875.1 Bacteroidota bacterium | reverse complement strand
TCCCTCGTCCCTCGTCCTTCGTCCATATTCCGCTCCCGGAGCGATAACCTGTGATTTAATCTTCAGCTGGGTAACGTTTGGTTGCGTATTGGTGACTACCACTATGGTTTTGGTCTGAAAGCCTTTCCTCCCCCGGCTGTTGAAGGCCACTTTGATCACACCCGATTCTCCCGGGCGGATCGCTGTTTTGGGGTAGGATGGAACGGTACATCCACAGCTGGATGTGACGTCGGCAATAATCAGATCTTTTTTCCCGGTGTTGGTAAAGCGGAACCCGAATGAAACGCTTTCTCCTTCTATAATTCGCCCGAAGTCGTGTTCGGTCTCCTCGAAAGCGATCGCTGGAAGTGCATCCATATGTTCTCTGCCGCTGGCCGAATTTGGATTTGTAACAACATCAGTACCAAGTTGTTGATCTTTATTCTGGTTTCCTGGATGGCAGGAACTCAGCAGGATGAGCAGCATTCCTAACAAAGTCAGCAGCCGGTAGCTCATGAGTCTGAAGATTAGGGGCACAAAGGTAATAATTTTTGGAGAATCTGAACTTTCCCGATATTTGCTTCAGGAATGAAGAGCAGGCGTATCTATCTGATCGGCTATATGACTTCCGGGAAAAGTTGGCTCGGCAAGGAGCTGGCTTCGCTGACCGGAATGGAGTTTATTGATCTCGATGAGCTGTTTGAGGAACGGTTCCGTGTATCGATCACTGATTTTTTTGCAAAGTACGGTGAACACTTGTTCCGCCAGCTGGAGCGGGAATTGTTATTACAAACTGCCGGTCTGGGCCAGGGGATCATTTCCACAGGCGGTGGGGCTCCCTGTTTCTCAAATAACATGGCCTTTGTACTGAAATCCGGAACCTCCATTTACCTGCGAATGCAACTTCCTGATCTGATCAAGCGGATCAGAGGGATACGAAAAAAACGCCCGCTTCTAAAGGATCTCACTCCTTCAGAGGTGGCAGCCTACGTCAGGAACCAGCTGGCAGAGCGGGAGCCCTATTACCTGCAGGCCGACTACATCTTCGACGGGCCGGATTACCCGGTGGAGGAGATTGTCAGGCTGTTGGGGTCACTGTAGGGGATGAAATTGGGAAATTAGGAAATACGAAATACGTCCTTCGTCCCTCGTCCTTCGTTTTAACAGGGCGACATTCTCCACATGCTGTGTATGCGGGAACATATCTACTGGCTGGCATTTGATTAACTGGTAGTGTTCCTTCAGCAGTGCCAGATCCCGGGCCTGGGTAGCCGGATTACAGCTGATGTACACGAGGGTTTGCGGGGCCGCTGAAAGGATCGCCCGGATTCCCTTTTCTTGCATGCCTGACCGGGGCGGATCAGCGATAATCAGATCGGGTTTCCCATGGGCGTCTATGAAGGCTGGATCGAGGACGCTCTCGACCTCCCCGGTGATGAACCGGGCGTTCTGGATTCCATTTAGAACAGCGTTTTGATCCGCATCGCTGACTGCCGGCCCGACGGATTCAACGCCGATAACCTGTTTTACATACCTGGACAGGTAAATTGCTATCGTTCCGATCCCCGTGTAGAGATCATACACCACTTCATCTCCCCTGAGACCGGCGAACCCGGTAACTGTTCGGTAGAGTTTTTCAGCCTGACCGGAGTTGGTCTGGAAAAAGGAGTTGGGTCCGATCCGAAAGATGAGATCCGGGTCCTCTTCCTGAAATGCCTGCATCCGTTCTGTGATGAAGGGTTCTCCTTTGTACAGATTAAATTTCTGGTCGAGCAGTGAGTCGTTACGCTTTTGATTGACAACGAAATAAAGGGAAGTAATGGCTGGAAATAACCTGGCCAGATGATCCAGGAGCGCATGCACTTCTTCCTGGATCTCCTCCCGTACGACCACGATCACCATCACCTCTCCTGTGGAGGAGGTCCGGATGATCACGTTCCGCAAAAACCCGGTCCAGTTCCTCATGTCGTAAAATGTAAACCCCTTCTCTCTGGCATATTCTTTTATGGCGAGCCTGATGGAATTGGAAGGTTCTTGCTGGAGATGACATGTGTGGATGTCCAGCACTTTATCAAACATTCCCGGAATATGGAATCCCAGTGCATTCCCCGTTCCCTTCTCCTCATTCCTCATTCCTCCATCCTCATTCCTTATTCCAATCTCCTCTCTGGTCAGCCATCTCCTGTTGGAGAAGGTATATTCCAGTTTGTTCCTGTAATGGGTGGTGGTTGCTGAGGGGAGGATTGGCAACAGGTCGAAACCATAGAACTTCCCTATTCGGTTCAGGTTATCTTCCACCTGTTTTTGTTTGAAGAAGAGTTGGTCCTCGTACCGCATATTCTGCCAGCGGCATCCGCCACAGGTGCCGAAATGGGAACAGACCGGTTCGGTCCGCCTTTCCGAGCGGGTGTGCACCTGAACGACCTTGCCTTCGTAATAGTTTCTTCGCATCCGGATCACCTGGATGTCGACCACATCGCCGGGAACGGCAAAAGGGACAAAGACCACCCGATCACCGACCCGGGCCACCGCATTCCCTTCAGCACCCGCATCAATGATCGTGATGTGTTCAAGAACCGGTAACTCTTTTTTCTTTCTGGTCATGATGTCACAAAAACAGACGGTAATGCGAAATACGAAATACGAAATACGAAATACGTCTCACCTCCCTCGTCCTTCGTCCCTCGTCCTTCGTCCTTCCTCCTTCGTCCTTCGTAAAAAATGTGCACTATCCCCATATTCCCCAAACCCGATCACATGTCCGGTCAGCCGGATATTTTCTTCCATTGCTTCTTTTGATTCTTCTGCATCGTCCTCGATGCCAGGTTTGTCGTTGTATAACAGGTAACTCTGCTTATACCGGGCCGGTGTGAGATTCGGCATCATCACATTTGCACCGGCCAAAAGAGCCCGTTCCCGGCCATGTGGATCGATGGTCTGCATAGCAGTGGTGGCAGCGATATTGATATCGGGCATCAGGATCCGTAAGATCGCTACCATCTTCAGGGAAAGTTCCAGTCGTTCCCGAAGGGGGAGGAACTGATCCCTGTAATGATAAAGCGGAGTTTCAGCATGTTCGATATAGGGACCCATTCCCACCATGTCGATATCAACAGTGTGAAAAAAGAGCAGGTCGTTGGCCAGATCCTCTGTTGTCTGGAAAGGAAGGCCGATCATTACACCGGTCCCGGTCTGGTACCCTATGCTTCGAAGTGTCTGCAACGCTTCCAGGCGCCTCTCGTAGACGTGGCGATAGTCTGATGGATGCAGTTTCCGGTAGAGTTGTGGATTGGATGTTTCGATACGAAGAAGATACCGATGAGCTCCGGCTTCAAACCAGCGACGGTAAGTCTTTTCGTTTTGCTCCCCCAGCGAAAGGGTGATATGCAATGCATGGTTGGTCAGCCGGTTGATCTCCCAAAGCAGGTGTTCGATCGTTTCAATAAACTGACGGTCGCTGTTCTCGCCCGACTGGATAACGATTGACCCAAACTGGTTACGGTAGGCGTAATTCGCTGCTTCAATAACCTCCAGGTCGGTGAGCCGATACCTCTTGTACCGGGTATTATGCCTACGGATTCCGCAATAATAACAATTCTTGGTACAACGGTTGGAATACTCGATTAAACCTCGGAAATATACAGTATTCCCTACTGAGGCCTGCTTTGCTTTCCATGCGGTCTCAAACAGCAACCGGGATTCGTCGGGCCCGAGCCGAATCAGGGTAATGAGATCCTCTTTGCCCAGGTCAACTTTTTGTAAAATCTTTTCAACAGGTTCCGACACTCCTGTTATTTTTTAGTATTTTAGCCTTCGAATGTCACGGGGCGCTGGCGCAAAAGTACAATTATTGGCACTCCTATGGAAGAAAAAATAAGAACCGTTCTGGTCGATGATGATCGGTCGAACATGCTCACACTGGAGTCGTTGCTGAAGAATTATTTCCCGGCCATTGAGATCGTTGGAAAGGGAGAAGATGTAGCAAAGGCCGTCGATGCGATCAACCTGACCGATCCGGATCTGGTCTTCCTGGATATTTCGTTGCCGGACGGGGAGGGCTTTGATGTGATTGAACGGACTCCGGATAAACACTTTGAGGTGATCTTCTGTACGGCATATGATCAGTATGCCGTAAAAGCCTTTGAATTTTCAGCCCTGCATTTTCTCGTTAAACCGGTTACCCTGGAAGGCCTGAAAGATGCTATTGGCCGGTTCAAAGAGGTCAAGAAGGATGAGTATCTCGACGACAAGATCACAGTCCTGAAGGAGAGTCTGAAGAGTAAAAACGAAAAGATCATCATTCCCTCTTCCGATGGGCTCAACGTTGTGCGCCTCAGTGATATCATGCGGCTGGAGGCCGATGATGTCTATACCTATTTTTTCCTGACCGACGGGCAACGTCTGATGGCCTCACGTCCATTGAACAATTATGAAAAGATTCTCGACGATCTTCCCTTTTCACGCATTCATGCCAAACACCTGATCAACCTGATGTACATTAAACGGTACGTGAAAGGAAAAGGAGGGTCGGTAATCATGGAAGACAACACCGAGGTAGAGGTATCGGTCCGTAAAAAACCCGATTTTCTGGTAAAATTAAAAAATTACGCGCGGTTCGTTTAAACGTTAAACCGTATATGCAACATATCGCCGTCCCGGACGATGTAATTTTTTCCTTCTACCATTAATTTTCCGGCATCACGGCAGGCATGTTCAGATCCCAGCCGGATAAAATCCTCGGATTTGATGACTTCAGCCCGTATAAAACCTCGTTCCATATCGCTGTGGATCACGCCGGCTGCTTCGGGAGCGGTCATCCCACGGGTAATGGTCCAGGCCCGTACCTCTTTAGGGCAGGCCGTAAAGAAGGTCTGAAGGTCGAGCAGGTGGAAAGCGCTCCGCACCAGGCGGTTAATCCCCGGTTCATGCAGCCCGGCGTCATCGAGAAAAGCCTGCCGGTCCTCCTCCTCGTCCAGTTCGGCAATTTCAGCTTCCAGTCTGGCTGCGAGGATCAGCACTTCCACTGCCTCTCCGTTCAGAGATTCCAGGAACCTGATGGAATAGCCATTGCCTGACACGGCCGCATCATCATCCACATTGCAAACATACATAACAGGTTTATCGGAAAGCAGGAAGAGGTCGTCCATGAACTTCCGGTCTTCCGGGTTCACTGCTGCAGTCCGGGCCGATTGAAACGACTCCAGATGCGACTTCAGCCTGAGCAGTACATCAATCCCTCGCCTGGCCTCCTTATCTCCTGATTTGGCAATCTTTTCCAGGCGAAGGATCTTTTTCTCCACCGATTCAAGATCACGGATTTGTAACTCGAGGTCTACCGTTTCACGGTCCCTGACCGGGTCGACTGAGCCCTCTATGTGAGGATTCAACGGATCATCAAAGCAGCGTAACACATGGATCAGCGCATCCACGTTGCGGATTTCCGACAGAAACTGGCTTCCCAGCCCGGTTCCCCCCTTTGCCAGCCCTGGAATATCCACCATCTCAACAGTAGTCGGGATGACTTTCGCAGCCCGGACGAATTGATCGATCCCGCTGAGTCGGTGATCCGGAACCACCATGGTTCCCATATTGGCTTTCATGACCGAACCTGGGGTGGCACGATGACTGGACAGGGAGTTAAACAGCGTGGTTTTACCGCTTCCGGCAATACCTATGATCCCGCATCTGAGAGGCATCTTTGAAATTTTGTGCAAAAGTACACATTATAGCCATTTATTTTGAATTGTGGATTAACAATTGTACTTTTGCACCCCAATTTGATGGGGGCGAATTGCGGTTCGTTCTTTATATAAATCCCCTGATAATCAAATGAGTATTAACCCGGATGACACCATCTGTGTCACCACAATGAAATGTGAATGACCACTGACGAAACAAAATTGCCCGGCGATGTGGAAGAAACCGCAGGGAACCAAGTGGAACCTGATCCGGTTGAAGCCGGAACCAATGAACCTGAACCTAAGGAAACCAATGATGAAGTTACTGAAACTCCAGCGGTTGAACCTGAAGAGACTGTGACGGACGAACCGGCTCCAGAAGAACCGCCTGTTGAAGAGCCTGTTGCAGAAGAACTCGTGATAGACAAACCGGTTACCAAGACGCCTGCAGTGAAAGAGGCGCCTGCTGCCGAGTTTGACTGGGATGCCATTGGAAAAAAACATGAACTCTATACGGAGACCGAACGCAGGAGACTGGAAGAGGAATACGACCGGACCTTACGCGCCATTTCTGACCATGATGTTATTGAAGGAACAGTCGTGTCGATGACCAACCGGGAGGTGGTTGTCAACATCGGATTCAAATCCGATGGGGTGATCCAGTTGTCGGAATTCCGCTATAACCCCGACCTGAATGCGGGTGATCTAGTCGAAGTCTATGTCGAAAATCAGGAGGACCCTACCGGACAGCTGATCCTTTCGCATAAAAAAGCCCGTATCCTGAAATCGTGGGAGCGTATTAATGATGCTTATGACAAGCAGGAGATTATCAAGGGATACGTGAAATCACGTACGAAAGGCGGTCTGATCGTCGATATTTTCGGTATTGAAGCATTCCTGCCCGGATCACAGATCGATGTGAAACCGATCCGTGATTATGATGTCTTTGTGGACAAGGTGATGGAATTCAAAGTGGTTAAAATCAATCACGAATATAAAAACGTAGTGGTTTCGCACAAGGCGCTGATCGAGGATGAACTTGAAGCCCAGCGTGCGGAGATTATTAAGAGACTGGAAAAAGGGCAGATACTGGAGGGTACCGTGAAGAACATCACCTCTTACGGTGTTTTCATCGACCTGGGTGGCGTTGACGGACTCATCCATATCACTGACCTGAGCTGGGGTCGCATCAACCATCCGGAAGAGATCGTTCAGCTGGATCAGAAGATCAAGGTAGTGATCCTCGATTTCGATGATAATAAAAAACGTATTGCTTTGGGTCTGAAACAACTGACCCCGCACCCGTGGGATTCACTCAACACCGAGTTGAAGGTGGGAGATAAGGTGAAAGGGAAAGTGGTTGTGATTGCCGATTACGGAGCGTTTGTCGAGATTGCCACGGGTGTGGAAGGACTGATTCACGTGTCGGAGATGTCGTGGTCCCAGCACCTTCGTACAGCTCACGATTTCCTGAAAGTTGGCCAGGAGGTGGAGGCAGTGATTCTGACCCTTGATCGCGAAGACCGGAAAATGTCGATGGGAATCAAACAACTGATCCCCGATCCATGGGCTAACATCAAGGAGAAATATCCGGTGAGGTCGAAACATACAGCCATCGTCAGGAACTTTACTAACTTCGGCATCTTTGTCGAGATGGAGGAAGGGGTCGACGGATTGATCCATATCTCCGACCTCTCCTGGTCAAAGAAGGTTAAACATCCGGCCGAGTTCACCAAGATCGGTGAGAACATCGATGTAGTGGTTCTCGACGTGGATGTGGAAAATCGCCGGTTGAGTCTGGGACACAAACAACTCGAGGAAAATCCCTGGGATGTCTTCGAATCGGTCTTCACCATCGGATCGGTGCACAATGGTACCATTGTAAGCCTTTCCGACAAAGGAGCCATTGTAGCCCTGCCATACGGAGTCGAGGGATTTGCACCGATGCGTCACCTGAATAAGGAAGATGGCACCCCGGTGAAAGATGAAGAGAGCCTGGATTTCAAGGTGATTGAATTCTCAAAGGATGGCAAGAAGATCATCCTTTCACATACCAAGACATACCAGGATGGGGTTCCCGGAGACCGGGGTAAGGATCAGGGTGATAAAGGCAAAATCAAGTCGACCAAAAAGGCGGTGAAAAAGCTCAAAGACAACCTGGAAAAAACAACCCTGGGAGATATCGAAGAGCTGGCTGCCTTGAAATCGCAGATGACCAGGCAGGAAGCAAAGGCTAAAGAAGCGAAACCTAAAAAAGAGGATAGCTCAGAAGAAGCGACGGGTGAGAAATCTGCCGACTGATGGTTTTCTCGGTTACCATACTGGGTAGCAATTCTGCCATTCCTACCCTGAAACGAAATCCAAGCGCTCATTTACTCAATGTGAATGAGCGCATTTTTTTACTGGATTGTGCCGAGGGGACGCAGCTGCAGCTGCGTCGTTACCGGATCCACTTTCAACGGATCCGCCACATCATGATCAGCCACCTGCATGGGGATCACTACTACGGATTGATCGGTTTTTTGACAACCCTGCACCTGCTGGGGCGAAAAGATGAACTCCACATCTATGCTCCTGCAGGCCTGGAGGAGATCATTCAGATGCAACTGAATGTCTCCAGCACCACATTGATCTATCCGGTGATCTTTCATCCGCTGGTTTCGGCTGCTCTGCAACCACTCTTCGAAGACGAACGGGTAATGGTCCATTCATTTCCGTTGCTCCATAGTGTCCCGACCTTCGGCTTCCTTTTCAGGGAGAAGATCAAGGTAAGAAAGAACCCGGCCCTGCGTGCGTATGCCTATTGCACGGATACTGCTTACGATGAACAGATCATCCCCTGGATCTCCGGAGTCGACCTGTTGTATCACGAAGCTACCTTCATGCAGGATATGGCTGCTGCTGCAGCGGAAAAGATGCACTCAACCGCCAGGGAAGCTGCCATGATTGCAAAAAAAAGTCGAGTAAAAAAATTACTCATTGGACATTTCTCTGCCCGGTACGATGACCTGACGCCATTGCTGCATGAATCCAGGGAACTATTTCCCGAGACCTTTCTGGCTGAGGATGGCATCACGATAAATGTGTAAGTAAAATGTGGCAATTTCACGTCTTACGTCCTTCGTCCAAGGCCTCCCATAACACCTCCGCCGGATGATATGCCTTCCTTCCGGTTCCATCCATGATCTGGTGGCGACAGCTGGTCCCGGGTGCAGCAATGATCACCTCTTCACTGGTCTTTCGTATCTCAGGGAATAAGACAAGTTCCCCCACTTTCATCGACACCTCATAGTGTTCTTTCTCATAGCCGAATGCTCCCGCCATGCCGCAGCATCCTGACGGTATCTCTTCCACGGTATAATTCTCGGGAAGTGAAAGCATCTTAATGGATGGCTGAACTGATCCCAGGGCTTTCTGGTGACAGTGTCCATGCAGTTTGACGGTCGCCGGACGGGAGGTAAATTGCGCAGAAGAGATGCGGCCGGCCTCTATCTCCTGTACCAGAAATTCATCATACAGGAGGGTGTGCTCCGACAGTTCACGGGCAGCAGACTGAAACTCGTTCCTGACCAGATCGGGGTATTCATCCCGGAATCCCAGTATTGCAGAAGGTTCCAGGCCTACCAACGGGCGGCCGGATGAAACCAGAGGATAAAAGATGCTGACATGCTGCTCTGCCAGCTTCCTGGCTTTTCGTAACAATCCTTTGGAAAAATGGGTACGGGCGCTTTCAGGATGTGGTACGGTCAGAACCTTATATCCGAGTGCATGCAGTAACCTGACAAACCGGATCCCTGCCTCCACATCGTTGTAGTTGGTGAACTCATCTACAAAGAGGTACAGCGTCCCGGTCGGCTCTTTCAGGGAACCGTTTAATCCGGCCAGGTGTTTTTTCAGCCAGCAACGGAGCGTCGTCCGGTACAGAAGTGGGAGTGAGCGGTGCGGTGAGAAATCCAGCAAGCCCTTGATCAGTCCGGAGATCACCCGGTTTTTCTGGAGAAAATTATAGGCTATGGGAAGAATCGCACCGAGACGTTGAATGGCGGTGATGTCGGCGATCAGCCGCGTACGTAACGGAATCCCCCGGGCGTCGTACCAGTGTTGAAGGAATTCGGCCTTCAGACGGGTCATGTCCACATTCGACGGACACTCCGATTTACAGGCTTTGCAGGCCAGGCAGAGATCCATCACGGCATAGATCTCTGGGTGGTCAAACGGATTTTGTTTATCTGAAGTGGTGAGGAATTCCCGTAGAAGATTCGCCCGGGCACGGGTAGTTGCAGATTCCTCCTTCAAAGCCATGTAGGAGGGGCACATCCCGACACCGGTCAGATGGGTGTTCCGGCAATCGCCCGACCCATTACATTGTTCAATGGCACGCAGGATGCCCTGACTGGCTGAAAAGTTAAAAACAGTATCGATCTCCCTTTCCACATGCCCAGGCTGGTACCGTAAACTGGTATTCATCCGGGGGGTATCCACGATTTTCCCGGGATTGAAGATGTTGGCCGGGTCCCAGCTCTGTTTGACTTGTTGCAGTAACCTGTAATTCGTTTCACCGACCATCAGGGGGATAAATTCACCCCGTAAACGGCCATCGCCATGTTCTCCGCTCAGAGAGCCCCGGTACTTCTTGACAAGTTTCGCAGTCTCCAGGGCGACGGTATAGAACAGCTCAACATCTCCCGGATCTTTCAGGTTAAGGACCGGGCGGAGATGAAGCTCTCCGGAACCGACATGAGCCCCATAGACACACGAAAGGCCAAACCGATCCATCAGCTGACCAAAGTCTCCAATGTAATCGGGGAGTACGTTTGCGTTTACAGCTGTGTCTTCAGTCATAGCCACCGGTTTCTTGTCCCCTGGATAGTTGGATAGAACTCCCAGGCCGGCTTTACGTAAAGCCCACACCCTGTTCATCTCGGGAGGAAAGATAACCGGAAACGCGTATCCGTATTCTGCAGCCCGCATCTCCTGCTCCATCTGTTTCGCCAGTCCGAGGATCTCTTCCCGTGATTCACGCGCGAATTCCACAATCAGAATAGCTGCCGGATCTCCCTGCAGGAAAAACCGGTTCTTCCGCTGGGTGATGTTCTCACGGGTACAGTCAAGGATCGTTTTATCCATTAACTCCACGGATCCCGGAAAAAACTTCAGGGCGATGAGGTTGGCCCGGAGTGCCTCTTCAACGGAGTGGCAATGGACGCACACCAGAGCCTTCTCCTTCGGCGGCAAGGGAACCAGATTCAGCTTGATTTCCGTAATCAACGCAAGTGTCCCCTCCGACCCGGCCAGCAGTTTCGCCAGGTTCAGTGGTGCTGTGGTGCCGTGGTGCCGTGGTGATGTGGTGATGTGGTGATGTGGTGATGAGGTGATGGGATCTTTTCGGTCCTCGACCCTCGACCCTCGACCCTCGACCCTGGCAAACGGCTCTGTTTCAAGCAGTAGATCAATCGCATAGCCCGTATTTCTGCGGTGAATAGAAGGGTCGGGATACTCCCTCCGGATGTTTTCCCGGTTTACCGGATCTGAGAGTATCTCAGTGAGTATGGCGTAAATGTTTCCTTCCAGGGTCTTCTCCAGGCATTTTTTCTGTAACTCAGCAGGCGTGACCTCTCCAAATTCCGCTTCTGTGCCGTCACTCAGGATAGCCCTGACCGAAAGTAAATGATCCCGGGTGCTGCCGTACAGGATGGAATGGGCGCCACAGCTGTTATTCCCTACCATGCCACCCATCATGCAACGGCTGGAGGTAGAGGTCTCGGGGCCGAAAAAGAGTCCATGCGGCGCAACAAACCGGTTCAGTTCATCCAGTATCACCCCGGGCTCCACACGGATCCAGTGCTCCTTGGTGTTGAGCTCCAGGATGCCGGTCATGTACCGGCCAACGTCCACCACAATGCCCGGACCGACCACCTGTCCGGCGAGGGATGTGCCGGCTGTTCGGGGGATCAGTGAAAGGTTGTGCTCCCGCACAAACCGGATCAGTTTCCTAATATCCTCACGATTCCGGGGACGTGCCACGGCAAGAGGAACCACGCGGTAAGCCGATGCATCGGTAGCGTGCATCAACCGGTTGGATGGATCCCACAGAAGTTCTCCTGCCAGTTCATTCGACAACTGCACCAGAAACCTCTCAGGAAAGCCCTGTTTCATCGGGAAAGTGTGTTTAACTGTTCTTTCAGGTGCGGAATGTACTCGTTCTCCGGATCCACGGTTTCATAGATGCTGATGATCCGGCTCAGTTCCGTACCATTTTTTTCTTGCAGGGCCATGGCGGAATAGGTGTAGGCCAGCATGCTGCAATAGGCCAGCAAGCGCTGATTCAGGATAGATGTGGCGCTGTCGGCCGGCTGGTTCAGTTTCTCCACCTGCTTTCGCCACCAGGGAAGGGGTTGCTGTTTCATCGCCTCGCTGTAACTGTTCTGTTGTTTCTTCTCCTTCTCAAGGGATTTCGGATCAATGGCCGAATTGGTTAGCCGGTCAAAAAGGGTCTGCTGCAATACCTTCGCCATCAGAATGGAATCTGGTTCGATCGAACCCTCCTTCATGGCCTGGTAAAGATGCCACCGGATGCCCGACCCGATCTCTTCGGGCGGGGGCCATGCATGCTTTCCATCGAAGACATGTAATGAATTCAGGTATCCCATCTCACTCAGCTGGCGTTCCAGCAGGACCATTTCCAGGAAATTGAAATCGCGGTTCCCAACAAGTCCGTAATAGTTGGTACGGTACCGTGGTTCGATACCAAATGCGGGAAGCCCGGCCCCGCAACCGATCACCCCTTTGATCCCACCGCGGTAAAAAGCGATGATCGAGGAGACCCGTGAACCTCCGGAGAAGCCCATGCAATAGATGTGCCCATCTCCTGTTGCATATCGGTTCCGGATCTCCATAAGCATGGCAAAGGCTATCTGTTCAATCTGATCCACGGTCTGACCGTTCCTGGAATCATTGGATCCGATTAGAATGAAATGATATTGTTCGGCCAGATCCTTATACTTGGTAACAAGACGAACTCCCGATCCCCCGGGATCGAAAGCCAGAAATACCGGTAAGGAATCTCCTGAGCTGTACCCGGAGGGCAGGTATATGGCGTAGGAAAATGCCGGATGCTTCTGGCATCTGACCTGTTCTGTTACCTTCCCGGGAACGATACCGAAATCCGGTGGAGCTCCTGTGGGGGATCCCTGGTGACATCCGGCCAGGGTCATCCAACCCGCGAATAATAGTATCCTGGCCGGAATTCTGTTTTTATTCGTTTTCATCAGAAAAAACCTGGTAGTAGTTCATCAAGTGCCAGATTTGCAAAATAGGCTGAAACATCGATTGGTTCAAGAATCTCCCGGATCCGGTCTTCCCGGTGGTCAGCACCGGTGAGCGCCTGTTCAAGCTCCTCGGAATCCAGTACGCCGAAATAGTCCCCGAAAAAATGCACCTGACGGATGATCCCATCATGTACATCAAGGTTGACCTCGATGATTCCGCTTCCCTGGATTCGCAGCACTTTCCTGAAATTATACCGGGGTGAGTAACCGAAGTTCCATCCCCAGGTGGCGTATTTACTGTCGCGGAGTTCCCGGATCTGCCTGAGATCTTCCCGGGTAAGCTCGTACAGGGTAGCATCAGGATACTGCTCAGCAATATAGTGTTCAATCCGGTCAGCAAACTGCATCACGTCGAGCTCCTCTTTCAGGTGTTCCTGGATATTGGTGACCCGGCTTCGGACCGATTTTACAGCTTTATCAGTGAATTTTGACGGGTCCACCCGGAGCGCTTCGGAAAGATCCGGGATCTCGGACGAAAAGAGCAGGGTGCCATGGTGAAGAACCTTGTCTTTCCAGATGTGCATGGCATTTCCTGAGAATTTCATTCCATCAATGGTCAGATCGTTCCGTCCCTCGAAACGGGCATCAACCCCCATCCGCTGAAGTACATCCAGAATAGGCTGGGTAAACTTCCTGAAATTAATCTTATTTTCGTCCCGGGAGGTCTCGGTGAAGGTAAAGTTGAGATTCCCCAGATCGTGAAACACCGCCCCGCCACCCGAAAGCCGCCTGACCACCTTGATCCCGTGCTCCGCGATATACTCCTGGTTGATCTCAGCCAGCGTGTTCTGATGTTTGCCGACAATAATCGACCGGTCATTCCGCCAAAGTGCAAAGGTTTCCTCGTCAAAATGTTTCAGGATATACTCCTCCGCAGCAAGATTGAAAAAAGGATCAGTCGTGTTGCGCCGGATGATCAGCATGAATGGAAAATTTGTAACAAAGCTACGGCTTTTTTAGATTTTCATACTTTTGCATTCCAAGTGCCCCGGTCATGAACCGTTTTTATTATTACCTCTTCCTCTTTTTTTTACTGCTTTTCAAGAACACCTCATTCTGGTTCCTCTACCGGGTTTCCGACCTCTTCTATTTTTTCCTTTTTTATGTATTAAAGTACCGCAGAAAGGTGGTGACAACCAACCTCCGTGAGTCATTTCCGGATAAACCGGACGGGGAGATACGGCAGATTGCCAGGGGATATTACAAGCACCTGTGCGATATCTCTGTGGAAGGGGTCAAAGCGTTTTCGTTGCGCAGAAAGGACATTCAAAAGCGTTATAAACTTCTTAATCCGGAAATTCTGGATCCGACGTACCAAAGGAAGCAGAGCGTGATGGCCGTTCTGGGGCATTATAACAACTGGGAATGGGGAAGTCTGGCAGCAGGTATATTTTTCCGGCACAAACCTGTTGGTTTCTATAAACCACTCCACAATCAGTTCATTGATAACTATATTCAGAAAACCAGAGCAAAAGAGGGTATGGTTCTGGAATCAGTATCCCATACCAGTCAGACCTTCCGCCGGTTAAAGAAAAGTCCTTCCATCTATATCATGGTAGCTGACCAAAGCCCGATGAACCTCAAACTGGCTTACTGGGTACCCTTCCTCAATCGTGAAACTGCGGTTCTTCACGGGACTGAGAAGCATGCCATATTGAACAACTATCCTGTCTACTTTGCTGATGTCCAGAAAGTAAAGCGAGGTTTCTATACGGTGACCCTGGAGTTGCTGGTAGCCAATCCGAAAGAAGCTGTTCCGGGAGAAATCACGCAACTTTTTATGCAGCGTTTGGAGCAGCAGATCCGGGCTAAACCAGAGTACTGGCTATGGAGCCATCGGCGGTGGAAGCACAGTAGAACGTGAGACGTAAGACGTGAGAC
>QYQJ01000170.1 GCA_007280875.1 Bacteroidota bacterium | reverse complement strand
TGCCCCTGTGCCCTTGTGCCTTTGTGCCCTTGTGCCCTTGTGCCCTTGTGCCCAAAGGAAATTGGTTCCGTAATTCTTCGAGATCCCCCCGAGGAACGCCAGCACGGGTCTGCCGGCCGCGAGAAAGAGATGTGCGATCAGGGTGCTGGTAGTGGTTTTCCCATGAGTGCCTGCCACGGCAATCGTGTAAAAGGGGACGGTGATCCTGCCAAGCATCTCGGCCCGTTTCAGGATCGGGATCCCCTGCTCTTCGAAATGCCGGTATTCGGTATTAGGTAGAGGAACGGCCGGGGTCCGTATGACCAGATCGACACCCTCCGGGATGTGTGAGGGATCCTCACGGAAATGGATCGCCATTCCTTCCCGGATCAATTGATCGGTAAGAGGAGTGGGTGTTCTGTCGTACCCGGCCACACGAACATCCTGCTGAAGAAAATACCGGGCCAGGGCACTCATGCCGATCCCCCCGATACCAAGGAAGTACACCGATCTGATCTCCCTGTCACCCATTCCGGTGCGTTTTTGTACCTGCCAGTTTGAATACTTCATCTGCGATCCGGTCCGCTGCATCCGGGATGGCCAGATTGCGGATCTGTTGTCCGAGCTTTTGCCGGGTATCCTCCTCCCGGATCAGTTTGATCACCATGCCGGGAAGTATTGCTTTCGCCTCTTTATCTGGCACCAACGCGGCTGCCCCCTGATCGGCCAGGGCCCTGGCATTTTTCGTCTGATGATCCTCTGCCACATTGGGCGAGGGGATCAGGATTACCGGTTTCCCTGCCACACAGAGTTCCGATATGGCGATCGCACCTGCCCGGGAGATCACCAGATCCGCCACCGCGTAAGCGAGATCCATGCGGTCGATGAAGGGGAGGATGCAAGGTTCAAGACTCAAGAAGCAAGGTTTTTGATCTTCCTTGAAGGAATCTCTGTACTTGAACCTTGCACCTTGCACCTTGCACCTCTCGTAATAGGTTTTTCCTGTCTGCCAGAGGAGTTGGACATCATCTGGAAGACCCTGTTCCAGCAGGGCAAGGATGCTTTCGTTGATCGTTTTTGCCCCGCCACTGCCGCCCAGCACCAGGATGGTCTTTCGGGCCGGGTCGAGACCGAAATGGACATAGGCTTCGGCGGGATGGCCGGAAAGGGCGAGAAGGTCGGAGCGGACCGGATTGCCTGTCAGGATGATTTTTTCGCCCGGGAAGTACCGGTCCATACCGTCATAAGCCACGCAGATGGCAGAGACCTTGTTCCCCAGCAGGCGGTTGGTAACCCCCGGGAAGGAATTCTGTTCCTGTATCAGGGCGGGGATTCCCAGGGAAACGGCAACCCGCAGGGTAGGGCCACTGGCGTAACCACCCACACCGATTACCACATCGGGATTGAACTTCCTGATCAGCGACCGGGCCAGTCGCAGGCTTTGCAGAAGCTTGAATGAGAAGGTGATGTTCTTCCAGGAAGCCCTGCGGATGAACCCGGCAACCGGCAAGCCTGAAATGCGGAATCCGGCTGCCGGCACCTTCTCCATCTCCAGCCGGCCCTTTGCACCTACAAAAAGGATCTCTGCCCCGGGTTCCCGCCGCCGGATCGCCTGGGCGATGGCAATAGCCGGGTAGACATGTCCGCCCGTTCCCCCTCCGCTGATGATAAATCTGCTCATGCCTTATGCCATTGCCGGTTGATTTTCCTGTAACACATCCACTTCCGTTCCGTTCTTCGTTTCAATTTCGTTCCGCCTGCTGACACTCAGGATGATTCCGAGCGCAATGCAGGTAAACCAGATAGAGGTACCTCCCATGCTGATCAGAGGCAGGGTTTGCCCGGTGACCGGAAAGAGATTCACCGCCACCGCCATATTGATCAGTGCCTGGAACACCAGGCTGAACCCGATCCCGATACTCAGCAGGGCGCCGAAATTCCCCGGGCACTTGTTGGCGATCCGGATCACCCGGAAGAAGAGGATCAGGTACAGCAGCAGTACCACCAATCCACCTGCAATGCCATACTCCTCCACGATGATCGCAAAGATGAAATCACTGTAAGGATGCGGGAGGAAGTTCCGCTGCGTGCTTTTTCCCGGGGATTTACCCAGGAGTCCACCGGAGACGATGGCGATCTTGGCCTGATCCACCTGGTAGGTTTCGTCGCCGGTTGCCTTTTCCTTGTCCAGGAAGGTCTCGATACGGTTTTTCCAGGTGGTGCTCCTGGGCAGCAGGTTGGGGGCTATCATGGCGATTCCCACGAGCAGGATCACACCGGTGAGCCCCACACCCGCCAGGGCCATGATATACTTCAGGTTCACCCGGCCGATGAACATCAGCACGATGCAGGTGACAAACAGGATGGCTGCGGTGGAAAAATTGGCAGGCAGGATCAGCAGACAGATGATGATCACAGGGAGTATAGCCGGCAGAAAGCCCCGTTTGAATTCTTTGATCTGCTCCTGATTCTTGCTCAGTACCCGGGCCACATACATGATCAGGAAGAGCTTGGCCACATCCGAACTCTGAAACGTGACATTGATGATGGGGACTGTAAGCCAGCGGTTGGCTTCATTGAGGTTGGTACCTGAGATCAGCGTGACAAGCAACAGCGGGATGGAGAGGATCAGCCCGATCTGGGCCAGCCTGGAGTAGTAAGTGTACTTGATCAGGTGGGTCAGGTACATCAGGAAAAAACCCATCCCCAGGATGATGAACTGGCGCATCAGATAATGTTCCGTATCCCCTCCCTGCTTTTTATAGGCCAGTAATCCCGTTGAACTGTAAACAGCCAGAAGCGAAAAGATCGAAAGGATCACCACGATGATCCAGATCACTTTATCTCCTTTGATATTTTTCAAAAATCCGGACATGGTTCTTACAAGCTTTTAACGGCTTTCTGAAAAGCGATTCCCCGCTCCTCGAAATTCTCGAACATACCAAAGCTGGGGCAGGCCGGTGAGAGCAGTACAGTGTCCCCGGTCTTACCAATATAATATCCGGTCTCCACCGCTTCAGCCATGGTTCGCACACGGATCACAGGGATCTCGGAATCCCTGAAGGACTCCAGGATCTTTTGCGAATCATCCCCCAGCAGAATGATCACTTTGACCTTTTGCTCCACCAGTTCCCGTACCATGAAATAGTCGTTACCCCGGTCTGCTCCGCCGGTGATCCAGATCACGGGACGGCTCATGTTCTCCAGCGCATACCAGGTAGAGTTGAGCGTGCAGGCCCCCGAATCGTTGATGAACTCAATGCCATGGATATTGGCGACATACTCCATCCGGTGTGATGGCTGCCGGGAACCGGACAGCGATTCACGGATCAGCTCTTTCCGAAGTTCCGAGATCCGGGTGGTGACAGATGCCGCAAGTGTCGGGTAGGTCTTGGGTCGTCCCTGTAAAGCCAGTGCTTCTAAGGTCATGCTATCTGAGTTTTAATGTAACAATGGATAATACCGCCAGCATGATGCCGACGATGAGAAAGCGGAGAACGATTTTCGATTCATGATACCCCAGCAGTTGGAAATGGTGATGAAGGGGGGACATTTTAAAGATTCTGCGGCCGGTACCGAATTTCCGTCTGGTGTATTTGAACCAGCTCACCTGGAGTACTACCGAGAGGTTCTCGGCCAGGAAGATCCCGCAAAAGATGGGGATCATGATCTCTTTCCGGATCATGATGGCGAATACTGCGATGACGCCTCCCAATGCCAGGCTGCCGGTGTCGCCCATAAATACCTGGGCAGGATAGGAGTTGTACCAGAGAAATCCGATGCAGGCCCCAACAAAGGCGCTGATGTAAATAGCCAGCTCGCCTGTGTTCGGGATATACATAATATTCAGGTAATTGGCAAAGATGATGTTGCCGGAAACATAGGCCAGCACCCCGAGTGTCACCCCCACAATGGCCGATGTCCCGGTGGCCAGGCCGTCCAGGCCGTCGGTGAGATTGGCCCCGTTGGAGACAGCGATGATGATGAAGATCACCAGGGGGATAAAGATCAGCCAGGTCCATTGGTTTGTATGTTCCCCCAGCCAGGAGATGAGGGAAGAGTAATCAAATTCATTGTTCTTGATAAAGGGGATGGTTGTTTTTGTCGATTTGGTTGCTGTCTTGCTGAACAGGGGGGTCTGATCGGAAGCCGACTCCACATTAAACACCTGGTCCGATCGCACGGTCCCCTGCCGCTCTACCCGCTCCCGGATGACAATGTCGTTGCTGAAATACATCGTGAAACCGATGAGCAGCCCCAGCCCGACCTGCCCCATCACCTTGAATTTTCCTGCCAGCCCTTTCTTCTCTTTCCTGAATACCTTGATGTAGTCGTCCAGGAAGCCGATGAATCCCAGCCATACGGTAGAGATCAGAATCAGAATAATGTAGATATTGTGCAGTTTTGCAAAGAGAAGGGTAGGGATCAGAATAGCAGCCAGGATGATCAGTCCCCCCATCGTCGGAGTCCCTTTTTTCTCATGCTGACCCTCCAGTCCTAGATCACGGATCTCTTCCCCTACCTGCTTTTTACGGAGGTATTCGATCAGCCTTTTCCCGATGATCATGGTAATGAAGAGGGAGGTGATCAGCGCGGCGCCTGCCCGGAAAGAGATGTACTGGAAGACCCCGGCTCCCGGAAAGTTAAAGACTGTGTCCAGATATTGAAACAGATAATAGAGCATACTTTACGGTTTGGTTTCGGTTTCGTTAATTCCAAATAATTCCCGCACAAGTGCCAGATCATCAAAGGGAACTTTGACTCCTTTGATTTCCTGGTACCGTTCATGCCCTTTCCCTGCCACCAGGATGTAATCGCCCGGCCGGGCCAGGGCCGCGGCGGTCCTGATTGCCTCTTTGCGGTCGGTTATCACCAGCAGGTTGTGTTCATATTCCGCCGGGATCCCTTTTTTCATCTCCTGCAGGATAGCCTCCGGCTCTTCAAAGCGGGGATTGTCGGAAGTGAGGATCACCCGGTTGCTGAGTTGCGCCGCAATGGATGCCATCACCGGTCGCTTACCAGCATCCCGGTTCCCTCCTGCTCCCACCACCGTGATCAGTTCTCCCGTTCCTTCCCGGATGTCGTTAATGGTCTCCAGCACATTCTGCAGTGCATCCGGGGTATGAGCATAATCCACAATGGCTGTCACCGCGGTGGGAGAGATCACATAGTTGAACCGTCCCTCCACCGGATGGAGCCGGCTTAAACCCGTCAACACAGAGGTTTTGTCCTGCTTCATCAATACGGCAGTGGCATAGGTGGCCAGCAGGTTGTACGCATTGAACCGGCCGATCAGCCGGAACCATACCTCCTGTCCGTCGATCGTCAGGTGAAGCCCCTGGACGGTATTCTCAATTACCTTACAGCGGAAATCGGCCATCGAGGTCAGCCCGAAACTCCGTTTCTCTGCCCGGCAATTCTGAACCATCACCATCCCGTGTTTATCGTCTTTATTTACCAGGGCAAAGGCCTCTTGTGACAACTGATCGAAAAAGCTTTTTTTAGCCCGGATGTAGCCGTCGAACGATTGATGGTAATCGAGGTGGTCGTGCGTGATATTGGTGAAGACGCCTCCTGCAAAGCTCAATCCCGCGGTCCGTTGCTGATCAATGGCATGCGAACTCACCTCCATGAAACAATGGGTGCAACCGGCATCGGCCATCCGGCGAATCAACCGGTTCAGCTGAATGGCATCCGGGGTTGTATGGGTGGCTTCGACCTCCTCTTGATGGATCCGGTTCCGGATCGTGGAGATCAGCCCCGCTTTCAGACCGAGCGCCTCAAAGAGCTGATAAAGGAGGGTGGCTGTGGTGGTTTTTCCGTTGGTACCGGTTATTCCCGCCAGTTTCAACACCCGTGACGGGTGCCCGTAGAAAGCGGATGCAATTGATCCCAGCGCGGTAGCGCTGTGGGGTACGACAACGTAGGTGACATCCTGATGGAGTTTGCCGGGAAGCTTTTCGCAAAGGATCACAGAAGCACCCAGCGCAATGGCCTGCGGAATGAACCGGTGCCCATCATCAGAAGCTCCCCGGATAGCAGCAAAGAGCGATCCCGGTTCCGCTTCACGGGAATCCAGATGCAATGAGGTCACCTCCGTGGCCAGATCCCCGGTTATCCGGTCGGCCTGTATCCCCTGTATGATCTCCTCCAGCAGCTTCATGCTTTGGGTTTCTTGTCGTTTGGTTTGGTTGGCGGCAGTACCGAAAGTTGGATCAGCACCATTGTCCCGGTAGTGACCGGGCTGCCCGGAGCGATGGATTGAAAAACCACGCTGCCTTTTCCCGTAACCCGAACCATTAAACCGGTCTTTTCGAGCAGGAAAATCGCATCTCTCAACCCCATCCCGGTCACGTCCGGCATGATGCCCTGGGTAATGGATTCAGGGATCAGGTTTACGGTCTGGTGCACAAGTTGTGGCCGGATCCAGAGAGCAGTAGGATTTGAAGACAAGGTGGGTATACCCAGAGTGCCGTAGAGTTGTTCCAGGTCGCTTCGTTTCCCTGCTTTGGCATAGGGGATCAGCTGTGATGCCGTATCCCGTGGCGCTACAAACCGGATCTCCGGATGCTGGGCGTACAGCTGATCGGAAATCTCCTTGAACACAGGCGCCGCGATGGAAGCTCCGTAGTATTTGCCTTTCTTTGGATTGTTGATCACCACGATGATCGAATATTTCGGATCCTCCACCGGGAAGAAACCGACGAAGGAGCCTTTGTACTCCACCCCGACGCCATCCTTCCCATACCCCCTGTTGTCTTTTGCGACCTGGGCCGTTCCGGTTTTTCCGGCGATCTTGTAGACCGGATTCCTGACATTTGTGGCAGTACCCTGATCTACCACTCCCTGCATGATCATTCTGAGCTTGGCAAGCGTTACCGGAGAGCAGACCGACGGATTGAGCACCTCGGTCCCGTATTGATTCACCGCCTGGCCGTTTCGCCGGATCTCCTTCACAAACAGGGGCTTTACCATTACCCCGTTATTGGCGACTGAATTGTAAAAGGTGAGCAACTGGAGGGGCGTCAGCGCCACTTCATAGCCGATCGACATCCAGGGAAGGGATAGCTTCGACCAGAATTTATCTTTGGTGTCCTTGATAGTGGGAGTTCCTTCTCCGCTGATCTGCAGACCCAGCGGTTTCTGGATTCCCAGTTTGTAGATCCCGTCGACGAATTTTTGCGGGTTATTTCCGTAAGCCCGGGTGATGAGCAGGGAAGTCCCCACATTGCTTGATTTCTCGAAGACTTCCCGGGCGGTAATGGTGCCATATCCTCCTTTGTGGGAGTCGGACATCTTCCGGCCGCTGTAGAATACCTCTCCATGACCCGTAGCAACCGGCATATGCAGGTCTATTTTCCCATCCTCCAGTGCCACCATGAACGATACCAGTTTAAAGGTGGACCCGGGTTCGCTGCTCTCCCCGATGGCGTAGTTGTACTCTTCGTGGTACCTTCCCGGGCCCACACGTTTGAGATTGGCGATGGCTTTGACCTGGCCGCTGGCAACCTCCATGACCACCACGCACCCATGGTCGGCGCTATCGGCTATCAGTTCCCGGATAAGGGCCTGCTCGGCCAGGTCCTGGACGTTGATGTCTATGGTGGTGATGATATCATCACCATTCTGAGGTTCCAGTTCATTCTCCAGATCGACCGGGACCCACGACTCGCCACCCACTTTTCGCATGAGCCTTTGCCCCGTCACCCCCTGGAGGTGCTGACTGAAAAATCCCTCCAGTCCGACAAACACACGGTTTGATTCATCCGTGCTTTCGTACCCGATGGTGCGTTTTGCGAGCTCTTTGTAGGGAAGTTCCCGCTGGTAGTGCGGGATTACGATCAATCCTCCCTTGTACTTACCCCGTCTGAAGATGGGGAAGGTACGCAGCTCTTTGAGTTCGGGGTAGGTGATTTTCCGCTTAATGAGGTAGTAACGCTCCCCGTTTCGCCTGGCTTCCCAGAGTTCATCCCGGTACTGGGAAGGAGTGCGATCACGGAACAGGAAGGAAAGACGGTTAGCCAGGGAGTCGATGTTTTGCCGAAAGATCTCATCGGACAGCGAATCGGTGCGTAAATCCATCCGGATGTCGAAAATGGGGATGGAGGTAGCCAGCAGGGTGCCGTCGTCGGAGCAGATGTTCCCGCGGATCGCCTCCACATCGAACCAGCTGAGCTCCTGCTTCTTCGCCTGCTCCAGCAGTTCGGTAGTCTCGAAGAACTGGATATAGATCACCCGGCTCATGATGGCGAAGGCAAAGAGGAGAATGCCCAGATAGACCAGATAGGTACGCAGCAGGATGGACTTCTTCGCCTCTTTCATGGGGTTATTCGTTGTTTGTATCGGTCCCGGCCAGGGATGAGTAATAAATTTTGTATGGCGGGACTTTGGTTTCAGTCAGTCCCAGCTCTTTTGCCCTTATTGCGATGGCAGTCTGCTTGCTCAGGTACATCAGGGTCGATTTGGTTGTGATGTACTGATATCGCAATTCCTTGAGCTCGATTTTGGTCGCTTCGATCTCCTTGAAGGTCTTCTCCGCGTAGAAGGTATTAGCAATATAGATGATGGCAATGATGGCGAGAAAAGCCAGATAGGGTAGGTTATTGACCACCCCTTCGCGCGACAGGAACTCTCCCTCCAGAAGACTTTGGATCGGTTTGGAGAGGCTCCTCTTTTTCTTTACCGGACGCAACTCTTCCTGAAGCGCATCCGGAAAAACTGTTGCTGTTGTGTTATTCATATCAGTTCTTTTTTGCACTGCGTAACCGGGCACTTCGGGCCCGTGGATTTTCTGCTGTTTCCTGATCCCCCGCGATGATCGGCTTGCGGTTGATCGGTTCCAGCGGAGCCAGCACATTTCCGTAAAAATCTTTTTCCACTACACCGCTCCAGTTTCCTGCCCGGAAGAAGTGCTTCACAAGCGTATCTTCCAGCGAGTGGTACGAGATCACCACCAGTCTTCCACTACTCTTCAACACCTCCACACCGTGAACCAGGAACTCCTTGAGTGCTTCCAGTTCCTGGTTGACCTCGATCCGAAGGGCCTGGAAGAGCTGGGCCAGGTATTTATGCTCTCTGCCACGTCCGGCAAAGGGTTTCAGGAGTTCCACAAGCTGCCCGGTTGTTTCGATCGGCTGTACTTTCCGGGCCGAGACGAGTTGGGCAGCGGCTTTCCCGGGTTGATCCAGTTCGCCGTATTCGCGAAAAATCTCCCGGAGTTTCTCTTCGGGGTATTCATTTACCACCATTCCGGCATGGAGTTTCTGCCTCCGGTCCATCCGCATATCCAGCGCTCCCTCGAACCGCGTGGAAAATCCCCGCTCTCCCTGGTCAATCTGGTAGGACGAGATGCCCAGGTCGGCCAGGATGCCATCCACCGGGATGGCGTTGTAGAGCTTCAGGAAGTTCTTGATATGCCGGAAGTTGCTGTGGATCATCGTGAGGCGTGGGTCATCGATCCGGTTTTTTATCGCTTCTGCATCCTGATCAAAGGCAAAGAGTCTCCCGGTGGTCAACCGCTTCAGGATCTCAGTGGAGTGGCCGCCGCCGCCGAAGGTGGCATCGACGTAGATGCCGTCGGACCGGATAGCCAATGCTTCCATGCTTTCGGTTAGCAGGACACTCCTATGGTACATCTTCGTTCTCTTCGGTTCGCTCAGGTTTTCCCATGACCTCCTCTGCCAGCGCAGCAAAATCCTCCGGTTCGTCGGTCATGAGTTGTTCATATTTATCTTTGGCCCACACCTCGATGCGGTTGGAAAAGGCAAACAGGATCACCTCTTTCCCGATCCCGGCATAACTCATCAGCGTTTTCGGAAGCAGTAACCGGTTGCTGCCATCCAGGGCCAGCTCCGTAGCACCCCGGTAGAAGTAGCGGACGAAATTCCGGTTCTTCCTGTTGTAGAGGTTCAGACGGTTAATCTCCGCGCTGATTCCCTTCCATTCATTCATGGGATAGAGCACCAGGCAGTTCTCAAACCCCCGGTTGATCACGAACATATCCTTGGCTTCCGGGGAGATCTGTTTTTTCAGATTCGACGGCAGAATGACCCGTCCTTTCTGGTCAAGCTTGCATTCGAATTCGCCGATAAGGTTGGTTTCCGGCACCGGATTAAAGGATTTCAGGGTGTAAATATAACGCAAAATCCCCCACTTTTTCCCACTTTTTCCCACAAATCAGTAAAAACTGTTAAATTGTTAATAACTTTTTAGGAGAATACCCCTATTACCCTCAGATCCCCTGAAGGGGGTTTGGGGGCAGGAGGGGAAGAAGGAAGAGGGAAGAAGGAAGATTATCGACTGACTACCAGTTTCTGTGGAGTGAAGTTGATGGTCCCCGAAGGATCGGTCAGGGTCACCAGGTATAACCCATTGGGAAGAAGCCCGATAGAGAGGCTCTTGCCCGGCTCCATCCACTCCCGCCGGAGAGTCTGGCCAAAGAGATTCAGGATCTCGACCCGAAGGTGTTGATTGGAAAGGGAAGGGAGGGGACTTATGAAGATGTATTGATGGGCAGGGTTAGGATAGATTCGAAAGGATTGCCGGGAAGGTTGCGGAGCTACAGAAATCCTAAGCAGTACGTCAGGGGATGCTGCCTGGCTGAAATAGTTCAGTCCGCCGGCATAGTTCCCCACCACCAGATCGAACCAAAGCGAATCGGTGAGATGCCCGATGGCCGGGGCTGTGCGCCATCCACAGGTAACCGGGAAGGGGGAACCGGTGATCAGGGAGTACAATAAGGTGGATTCCTGGTACGATGTTTCCGGGTCAGCCGGAATATCTTCAAAGTACCAGACTTTTCCCTCCTCACCACCCACCAGCAGCTGTTCACTCCCGCTTCCATCCCTGAAAAAGCAGGGGACAGAATACCCGGAGTAGGACAGGTTGTAATTGGTCACGTTCACTTTTCCCAGGCTATCGGTGATGAAGGTGAAGTGTGGCTGTTCTTCCGTACCGGTATTCCGGTAATAATTCAGGTTCCCGTTTTTCTCCCCGATGATCAGGTCGGCCAATCCGTCCGAATCAAAATCGAACAACTGTGGGGTGCTGTTCTCTCCCACATCGATGCCCTGATACTTCCATACAGGAGGAAGGAAATCCGGCGGATAGGAGCCCGGAGCCCGGTTCCCGAAGTAAGCAAGCGTGCCGTCATCCTGACCGATGATGAGATCCTTCATGCCATCCCCGTTGAGATCGCCAAAAGCCGGGTAAAGCCCGGTCAATCGCAGGGAAGAAAGGGATCCCAGGTCATCGGTTTGATAGGTGAAAACCGGCGACCAGGGATTCCCTGTGTTCCGGTAATAGGATATCCTTCCGGTATGCACGGATTTGAGAATACCCTCCTGGTAGTAGGAAGAGTCATAGCGTCCCCAGCAGCCGATCAGCAGATCGGTGAGCCCGTCCCCATCCAGATCATACAAAACCGGATAACTCCCGGATCCGACATCAATCATCTGATCCTGCAGAAACCGGTTTGTCTGATACGTATAGTCGGGATGGGTTTCGCTTCCGGTGTTCTGATAGTACCATGATGATCGGAAATCATCCGGAATTGTGAACTGTGGGTTGAAGGAAGAGATCAGCAGGTCCTTCAGTCCGTCATGATCCGCATCCACCGATGAAGGGACGGGAAAATCAAAAAGGTCTACAGGAGCTGTTCCGGATGGGAAGAGTGTATCGTAAGCGACCATAAAAGCGGTGTCGGGAGTACCCCCGTTGAACAATGCGATCAGATTCGGGAAATCCACATCCCCCAGGACCAGGTCTTTAAGTCCGTCACCGTTCAGATCCAGCGCGAGCATCGTGGAGCCTGTGTGCTTATCGTAAGATGTGAGACGTAAGACGTGAGACGTAAGACGTGAATCGTGAAACGCAGTTGGGCAATCTGCGTTCAGCGTGATCTTATTCGATCCCTCGCTCTCCTTGAATTTCCCCCAGCAGTTATCTTCCAACCGGAAATCCAGGCTGTCGCAGGACCCGTAGTGTTCCATCGAAAGGTTTTGATGGTACTCGACAAAGGATCCCAGGCCGAAAAAGGTCAGAATATCCAGGTCTCCATCCCCATCGAGATCGGATATAGCAGGGTAATCAACCGGTGTGACAAGAATACCGATATACCCCGTGTAATACCATGAGGTGAGCATGGTGGTAATGAGCTGGAAAGTCAGACTGGACCCGGAAATGTTCCGGAATACCCTGATCCCTCCAAGACCATAAGTGAAAAGGTCCATCCGGCCATCGCAGTCGTAATCGGCTGTGACCACCCAATCGTGGAGATCCGGAAAGGATGAACGATAGCTGGTATCCGGGTGATAATTTACAGAACCGGCCGGACCCTCGTAAACGAGGGGAATCAATCGGTTGCCCTGCCGGTCGAACAGCAGCAGATCCATAGTCCCGTCCAGGTTCAGATCGATTTCGCAGAACTGGCAGGCATTCATTCCTCCGGTCCAGGCTAATCCGTCAGCGGATAAGTGAGTGGTTTGAGCAGATACCGGATACCGGATGCCGGATACCAGGATCAATGTGAGAACTACCGGAAAAGCCCGCGCACGAATTTTTAATTTCCAATTTCCAATTTCCAATTTCAAATCCTACAAATTATAACTTAAAGCTTACATCTTATATCCGGTATCAGGCATCCGGTTTCCGTTATCACAAAATTACTATCTTTGAACCAAACTCCATGCCCATGGCACGAATACTTGTGATTGATGATGAGAAGAGCATCCGGAATACCCTCCGGGAGATCCTGGAGTACGAGAAATTCATGGTGGAAGATGCTGCTGATGGGGTAGAAGGGATTGTCAAAGCCCGGGAACAGTATTTCGATGCCATTTTGTGCGACATCAAGATGCCGAAAATGGACGGGCTGGAGGTACTGGATCAGCTGCAGGCCGTCAGCGACGCGCCGGTGATCATGATCTCAGGGCACGGAACCATCGAAACAGCTGTACAGGCGCTTAAAAAAGGAGCCTATGATTACATTGCCAAACCCCTTGATCTGAACCGGCTGCTGGTCACCATCCGGAATGCCCTGGATAAAGCCAGCCTGCTTGACGAGACCCGGAGATTGCGGCGGAAAGTGGAACAACGATACCGGATGATCGGAGAGTCGGAATCCATGCAATCCATCCGGGAACTGATTGGTAAGGTAGCTTCGACCGATGCCCGGGTCCTGATCACCGGTTCAAACGGAACAGGTAAAGAGCTGGTAGCCCGTCAGCTTCATGCGCTGAGTAAACGGGCCGAAGGCCCGTTTGTGGAGGTCAACTGTGCGGCAATACCGTCGGAACTGATTGAAAGCCAGTTATTCGGTCATGAGAAGGGCTCTTTCACATCAGCGGTCAAACAACATAAGGGAGCTTTCGAAAGCGCCGATGGAGGGAGTCTGTTCCTCGACGAAATCGGGGATATGAGCCTGGCGGCCCAGGCCAAAGTATTACGGGCACTGCAGGAGAACAAGATCACCCGGGTAGGAGGGGAGAAGGAAATTCCCGTGGATGTGCGCGTCATCACGGCCACCAATAAAAACCTCAAAGAGGAGATCCAGCGGAAAACCTTCCGCGAAGATCTGTACCACCGTCTCAGCGTGATCATCATCGATGTGCCCCCATTGAAAAACCGGCAGGAAGACATTCCCCTGCTGACCGCTCATTTCATTGAGGAGTTTTGCGAAGCCCAGGGAAAACCGGTGATGGAGATCACCCCGGAAGCCCTCGATGCATTGAAACAGATCAATTGGACCGGGAACATACGGGAGCTCCGCAACGTGGTGGAACGGCTGGTGATCCTGTGCAACGATCCCATCCGGGCCGAAGATATCCAGCGGTACGCGACGCCATTATTCTGAATTTTTCAACTGTTAATCTATTAACAGATAGAAAAAAACGCTACCTTTGCGGTTTCTTAATTTATCAGTTTCGTTTTTCTTCTAATTCGTTGAATCGTATGGAAAATATTTTAGTTGAACCGATTGAGAAGTATGGGCTCAGTAAAGAGGCCAGGCCAAAGGTTCTCTTTTCTAAAATCGGTATTGTGGGTTGTGGTTCAGTGGGACAGGATCTGGTCATCACGGCAGCAAAGCACGGACTGGAAGTGGTATTTCTCGAAATCAGTGAAGAGATGATCGATCGGTCCATGAATGAGATCATCAGGGAACTGGACCGGCAGATTAACCACTGGGGGCTCACACCCAGTGAGAAAACGGTCATCCTGTCGCGTATCAAAGGGACGGTCTCCTACGAAGATTTCAGGGATTGCGAGATCGTGATCGATGCGGTTCATTCAAGGTCGCGGGAATCCAGCTTACCCTTGCGCAAGGAAATATTCCGGAAACTGGAGGAGCAGGTGTGTGATGACTGCATCATTGCGACCAACTCTTCTACCCTGGTAATCACGGAAATGTCGTCGGAGCTGAAACACAAAGACCGGTGTGTCAGTCTGCACATCTCCACCACTGCCCCGGGAGCCAGCGTGGTAGAGGTAGCCAGGGGACTGCATACCTCTGATGCCGCCTATGAAAAAGTATTGAAGTTTGTACAATTGATGGAAAAGGTCTCCATTCCAGTTATCGAATCACCGGGCCTCGTCAGCGTGAGATTGTTTGTTGCATTGCTCAACGAAGCCTGCGAGATTTTAATGGAAGGGGTCAGTTCCATGGAGAATATCGACCTGGCCACCCGGGCCAGCTTCAATATGCCACTGGGACCCTTTGCACTGGCTGATAAAATCGGTCTTGATAAGGTGAACCGGTGGATGATGAATTTGTACGGTGAATTTGGAAACACCCGGTACATTGCCTCTCCGATGCTGAAGAAACTGGTTCGGGCCAACCGTCTGGGACGAAGTACCGGTTCCGGATTCTATACTTACGACAGCGAAGGCAATAAAATCACCGACGATCATTTATAATTGGTATTATCTCTTAAATCAGCTCCATGAATATTCTTGTATTGAATTGCGGCAGTTCCTCGATCAAATACCAGCTCTTCAATTTTGAAAAAAGGACCGTTCTCGCGAAAGGGATCGTAGAACGGATTGGCTTGAAGGGGTCTTTCCTCAAGCATGAAAAAATAAACGGACAGAAGGTGCGCCTGGAAGGGGAGGTAATCGACCACCAGGTTGGGATTGAATATATTCTGGGGGTGCTGACCAGCAAGAAACATGGCTGTATCTCATCCATGCCGGAGATCCATGCCGTTGGGCACCGTCTGGTTCACGGGGGAGAGCGCTTTCAGGATAGCATCCTGATTGACGACGACGCCATTCAAAATATAAAGATGTGTATCCAGCTGGCACCCCTCCATAACCCTGCCAACCTGAAAGGCATCATGGCCATCAGGCACCTGTTGCCGGAGATTCCGCAGGTGGGTGTATTTGATACGGCATTCCACCAAACCATGCCCGATTATGCCTATATGTATGCTATTCCTTACTCCCTTTACACAAAATACGGCCTTCGCCGGTACGGATTTCATGGCACGAGCCATTATTACGTGGCCCGGCGTGCCTGTGAAATCCTGGAACTGGACAGTACCAAACTAAAGATCATCACCTGCCATCTGGGCAATGGCGCCTCCATGACTGCTATCCTGCATGGCAAATCAATCGATACTTCCATGGGTGTTACCCCGTTGGAGGGGCTGATCATGGGAACCCGGGCCGGCGATACCGACCTGGGGATCATGAACTTTGTGATGGAAAAGGAGGAGTTGAGCATTCCGGTCTCCAATACGTTGTTCAACAAACACAGTGGAATGCTTGGGATCACGGGGGTGTCGTCCGACATGCGGGAAATTGAAGAAGCAGCGGGAAACGGCCATGAACGGGCTATTCTCGGGTTGAACATGTACCGGTACCGGATCAAGAAGTACATCGGCGCCTATACGGCTGCTCTCGGGGGATTGGATCTGCTGATCTTCACCGGCGGCGTAGGAGAAAATGATCCTGTAACACGAGAGGAGTGCTGTACCGGGATGAAATGGATGGGGATCGAATTTGATCCTGCCAGAAATAAAGGGATTCGCGGAAAAGAGGCCATACTGAGCAAACCCTCCTCAAAAGTCACCGTAATGACCATCCCCACGAACGAAGAGCTGGTGATTGCGGAACAGACGCACAGGATCGTCACAGAGTAATAGACCCCTCCAGAGGGGGATTGGTGGAGTTGGAGGGATTCGAACCAAACCAATAAGTAATTATAAGTTAATTAGTTAGGAAAATCCTTTTTTTAAGTCCACCGAGAAGTCCACCTACTATTTTGCAGTCTTTTTCTTTACAAAGAACAATTTTGCTTTAACAAAGATACTGATAATAAATTAGATATGCAACTATTGTTAATAAAAAATACTGCTTATCCCTTTCGGTCAAGCTGGTTTGATTATTTCTTTAAATGGTATAGGTGGAGTATCTACCGCTTGTTGAATCAACCTGTAGAATAATTTCCCCCTGTAAGTTGATAATTTCCTATTAAACCGAAATGCAAATTC
>QYQJ01000190.1 GCA_007280875.1 Bacteroidota bacterium | reverse complement strand
GAATTTGCATTTCGGTTTAATAGGAAATTATCAACTTACAGGGGGAAATTATTCTACAGGTTGATTCAACAAGCGGTAGATACTCCACCTATACCATTTAAAGAAATAATCAAACCAGCTTGACCGAAAGGGATAAGCAGTTTCTATAAAAAAATACATTCAATCGGGATTTACCTCTTACCAGATTGCCATTGATCCCATGGATCATTTCAATGCAAATGGATGTATAATCATTCATAATGCATAGTATATCAATGTATTATGGCGATTTTCCTTTTTTCTGATGGTATCTTTGTGGCTGTTCGGACTGTAGTAAATCCGTATCAAGTCCGTACCAAGTCCAGTTAAAAGAGTACTAACCTTAAAACTCATCACCATGGCAATTGTTCAAAACCCAATCACAGGCAGGACCCGGAAAATGTTCGGGACTGCCGTATTCTCCAAACAGTTTGGTAAGAATACCATGCGTACCAAACCGGCCGGAGTGAAGAACCCCAACACAATTGGTCAATCTACACAACGAACCAAATTTTCGACCATTGTGGCCCTATAACACCCAGGTCACCTTCATTCTTGACATCATCAAAAGAGACCCTTCCCAGAAACGATTCGAGAAAGGTTGGTTCAATCGCTTGAATTCTTTCTTATAACCAGTTCTTAATTCATTATTCGTTGATCAATATTCGCCATTCAATTCCCCCTCCCATGAAAACGCTCCTCGCAATCCTGATTTTCCTTATAGTAGCATCCGGTTGCTCCCCCACCCATCGCCTTAACCGCCTCCTGGCGCTTCATCCCGAACTGAAGATCCCGGACACCATCCTGATCATTGATACGTTGACTACGCCTCAATACGAAGCCGATACCGTGATCCATATAGATAGCATCCACGATACCGTTATTTTGCAAAAGGACCGGCTTGAAATCAAACTGAACCGGATTCACGACACCCTTTATATTCAGGGAAAATGCAAAGCCGACACGGTGATTATCCAGCGAACCATCCCGGTCGAAAAAATTAAGATTGTCCGACCTGACAAACTGGACAATCTAATATCAGCCCTCCCCTGGTTTGTTTCCGGGTTTATCGTATTTATGGCCCTTGGATTTTTCTTTCTGAGAAATCGAAAATAATTCTCAAACTCTATCATCATAATTATTTTGCATACAAAATATTTTATCTTATATTTGTCCTGCATACAAAACAAATATGGAGAAAAATATCATTAAGAAGATCATTCTTGAGAATCAGGAACGAATTCCCGGTTTACAGGTAATTGACCGGATCTATTCGTTTGAACCGGGTACTAATTACATAATCACAGGTCAGCGCCGTGCAGGGAAAACCTATTTAATGTACCAGCTAATTCAGCGATTGATAAGCGAAGGGAAAGCGATCCAACATATGCTGTACATTAATTTTGAGGATGAACGTTTGCTCGAAATGAAGGCTTCCGATCTTGATCTGGTGATTGAGTCTTACTTGGAACTTTTCGAAATCAAACCACTGTTGTTTTTTGATGAAATTCAAAACATTGATGGATGGCAAAAATTTGGCCGACGCCTCGCCGACAACGATTATACAGTCTTTATTACAGGCAGCAATGCACAAATGCTCAGTCACGAGATGGCTTCTACGCTGGGTGGTCGTTTTTTGGTTAAAGAGGTAGAAACACTTTCATTTCCCGAATATCTTTTATTTAATGGAATGACCTTGGATAACAACATGGAATTTTCATCACAACGGTTCGAGGTTCAACGTCATTTTGGCAGCTGGTTCTATTTTGGTGGCTTTCCTGAGACGATAAAGTTCTTGGATAAAAAAGAGTATCTGAGCAACCTGTTCCAGAAGGTTTTCCTTGGCGATATTATTGGCCGGTACCAGATCCGTAATCCATACGCTGTTAAGCTCCTGATAAAGAAAATTGCCGAAAGTACAATGGATGAGGTCTCTTTCAACCGGATGCGCCACATCATCGCGTCCACAGGTGTAAAGATCGGAACCTCCACAGTGATCGATTATATCCGTTATTTGCATGAAGCTTACCTGATTGGCAGTGTCCACAATTTTAATGCGAAGATCACTGAACGGGAATCAAAGAAGAAATACTATTTCCGCGATACGGGTATAGTATCCCTCTTTTTATCCGAGCCCGAAGCATTTCTACTTGAAACAGTGGTTTATAACCGGTTAAGCACCCTTTTCCCAGGGAATGTTTATTACATTCGAAACAATTACGAAGTGGATTTTTATGTACCCGGCGAAGTCATTGTGCAGGCTTATTTTAAATTAACTGATTTTTCAACCCGCACCCGGGAAATCACCAGTCTCTCGAAAACGTTCGAGAAACATCCTGTTAAGAAACTCTGGATCATAACCTGGTCTGATGAGGAGCTCATTAAAAATAATGATCTTGAAATCCAGGTTATCCCTGTTTGGAAATGGCTGCTGAATTGAAAGAATTTTGAGTTATCTTTGGCAAGAGCAATAGAGTTCTTTGTAAAGAAATTGAGTGTAATAAATGAGGTGGATTAATCGGTGGACTTAAAAGGCCAACGAAGTTAAATACCTTTATTTCTTAGCGGTTTGAACCATGGGTTCGAATCCCTCTCTCCCAAATTGTTTCCTCCTCATTGACCCCAATGGTCGACAAACTAATTAAGACCGGTATAAGATATGCCCGGCTTAGAGTCGATTGGTATCTCTTGCCAACTGTTAAGAGACATGAATGGTGGGCAGGATTCTGATCCTTTCATGGTTGGTCTCTACAATGATTACGCTATTCAGACTTTCAATAGGAGCCGTAGCAACCTCGGAGTAAGGAGGCTGTTTTAAACCCGTCGAATAAATAACAAAGGAAATCTATCTTTTTACCGGTAAAAAATGGCTTTTTACCGGTACACCTTATTTTTTCATAGAGGAAAAACTCTACTTTTATTTCAATGAAAACCAAAGTAGTTACCATACTGATTCACGTCGTTGCATGGGTGATCTTTCTGTGCCTTCCCTATATTTTTAGGCCGAAACCAGTAATGGACGCCGGAATGATGGAGCATAAGGTGACCTTTATGTTCCTCCGGTTCCTGACTTTTAATATTTATCTCATCAGCATTTTTTATCTACATGCCTACTGGATGCTTCCCCGATTGCTTCTGAAAAAGAGGTACGCTGGATATATCCTGTTGGTGGTCGTATTGTTCATCTTTTTCCTGTTGATCCGGGAAGCGCTTTTTGTCAGGCCGAACCCTATAGGGCCCCTACATCAGCATGAATTTGAGATTTTCAGACCCGACCGGATCGATTCCATGTTCCTTTTTGTGGTGATCATGGTCATTAGCGGTGGTATCTGGATCATCCAGGAGTGGATGCAGGCTGAAAAGCGGGCAAAGCAGATTGAAGCGGAACGGCTTGCGATGGAACTCTCTTTCCTGCGGTCGCAGATCAATCCACATTTCCTCTTCAATACGCTGAACACCTTGTACAGCCTTACCCTCCTGAAAAGCGATCATGCCCCCGAAGCGGTGATGAAGTTATCGAACATGATGCGCTATATCACTGATGATTCGAACTCGGAGCGGGTCCTTTTGGCAAAAGAAGTTGAATACATCAGTCATTACATCGAATTACAGAGGCTCAGGCTCAGCAGGAACATGACGGTTCAGGCAAACATGAAAGGAGAATTCCAACAGATCGAGATCCCGCCACTGATCCTCATTCCTTTTGTGGAGAATGCTTTTAAATACGGGATTAGCAGTCACGAACGGGCAGGCATACACATAACCCTCAAGGTGGCTGATAACCAGCTTTCATTCCGGGTTTCGAACCGCATTTTCCGGGAGCGAGAATTACCTCAAACACCCGGATTGGGCATAAACAATACGCGGCTGCGGCTCGAAAAGATATTTCCGGAGATGTTCTCGCTCAACATCATCGACAACGGAAAAGTATTCATTGTTGCATTGGATATTTACCTGGCATGATCCATTGTATTGCTATCGACGATGAGCCCCTGGCATTGGAAGTGATCCGGAAATATGCTTCCGAAATTCCGTTCCTTCACCTGGCCGAAACGTTCACCGATGCCATCCGGGCTCTATCATATCTGAAACGTCATCCGGTGGACTTGTTATTTCTCGATATCCGGATGCCCGATATCAACGGAATCCGATTTTTCGAATCTTTGGCCAAAAAGTCCCTGGTGATCTTCACCACCGCTTTTTCGGAATTTGCCGTCAAAGGCTTTGAGGTGGAAGCGGTGGATTATCTTGTCAAACCTATTAAATTTGACCGGTTTGCAACGGCCGTTGCACGGGCGCAAAAACGGCTTGAAGGAATTTTTCAGGAAACATCTCCAGGTGATGCATTCATTTTCGTAAAATCGGAGTACCGGTCGGTAAAGATTACCCTCAACGATATTTGGTTCATCGAAGGATTTGATGACTACATTAAAATCCATCTGCTAAAGGATCCCAGTCCAGTTTTAACACTCATAAGTCTCAAAGCGATCCTGAAAAGACTTCCCGCCGGAGATTTCATCCGGGTTCACAGAAGCTTCATTGTACCTGTAAAACATATCTTGAGCATCCATAATAGACAGGTCGATTTAGATAATGTAAAGATCCCCCTTGGAGATACCTATATGAAACGCGTGCTCGACTGGATGAAACATCAGTGACATTCCTAATTCACCGATAGAAATCTCCTGTTTACCTATTTTACATCAGGGCTGTGTTCCGGAAACATACTTTTGTATCACTCATAACTGTGAATTGGTTACTCCTGATTCCCTTCCAGCCGGCAGGGAGGGGATTGGAGAACCCAGTTACACAAAGCGTATTTTTCAATGAAAAACTTAATCTACCCGGGATTCTTGATCTGCGGACTGGCCATCCCGGTCATTTCGGCGAATTGTTCGGGATCACACAATCCGGAGAAAAAGAAGTATCCCTTCAGATACCAGACAGGATTAACGATAGACGGGAATCTTTCGGATTGGGCTTCAAAATCGTTTTGTTACAATAACGACGCAAATGTGATGTATGTGGTGGCAAACGATACGAGTAACCTTTACTTTTATATCAGGATGCCTGAAAGGTCGCAGCAGATATCACTTCTCACTGACGGATTCACCCTCGTTTTCGATCCTTCGGGAAAGAAACGGGAAACCTGTGTCATCCGGTTCCAATGCGGTCGTCCGGAGGATTCAATACTTGCTCCTGGTTCCGGATATCCGCCGGATGCACCGACTGGATTGACAGGGCTTCCAAGGCAACGACAACAAGCGCTTGGGTTTGAGCAAAAAGGAAAACCGCTCATCATTTCCGGAATGATGACATGCAACGGATTCAAAGATGATTTCAATGGCGCCTTTCCTTTCGAGGGGGATGGAAACGGATTCATGGCTGCCGTTGCCAGCGACTCCTCGGGGACAATGATCCTGGAAGGGAAAGCGCCTTTGCAGGCATTTCCCATCAATCCATTGAAGCCACCGCAAGGATTTACCATGGGATTCACTGTCATGAGTCCGGGAGGTTTTGGCGAGCCGCCACAGGGGACTAGGCCCGAAGGTGGGCCACAAGGAAACAGACCCGGCATGGGTGAAATGGGAGGCGGAATACCTGGGGGTGGGGGTATGCCCGGTGGAGGACCAGGTGGCGGCCCACCCGGCGGCGGCGGCCCGGGTGGCGGAATGCGGGGAGGTGGAAAGCCCGGAGGACCGCCTCCGGGAGGTGATTTGTCCACTCAGCCTCAGAAGGTCAGGATCTGGCATACATTCTCTCTTGCCCCTATCCCATGAACCTGCTGAAAATCGAAGCGCTTAGGTATGAATGAAAAGTTGTACATATATAATTAATATCGCTGATGAAAAGATCCTTGCTTTTTCTTTTTTCTCTGCCTTTTTTTGCATCTATTGCCATTTCCCAGAATATCGATCATATTCTTCTGGATACGCTCTACCTGACAACCATGGATAAAGTATTGGACGATATTTCGCACAGGTACCAAATTCGATTCGCTTTTGACCGGGAACTGCTAAGTCAGATGGAGATTAACGAACGTCCCATGAAGAAACCATTGTCACTCTTCCTGACACAGGAATGTGCTACCCGAAAGCTGCAATGGCACCAGGAGGAGGATTCGATAATCTACATCGAGGAAAAGTATGAGAGCCTGACATCTAAACCAGTTCTCGCTGAACAAAAGATCGAGCAGAAAAGAACCTATTCCGGCCCATCGAAGAAAAAGGGATTTATCCTGACAGGAATCGTCAGAGATAAATCCACAGGAGAAGCGCTGCCATTTGCAAATGTCGGTGTCAGAGGCACTCCCATAGGAGCCTATACAAGTTCCGATGGGTTCTTTACACTTCTGAACGTGCCTTCCGACACATCAACCATCATGGTAAGCTATATCGGCTATAAGATTGGCTATGTGTTCCTGACACCTGACATGCCTGTCAAGAACCTGCTCATTGAGATGGAGGCTCAGTCGCAACTGCTTCAAGAAATTATTATTCAGGGAGAACAGGAACAGTTGATGAGTACTAATGACAAGATAAGTCTCCTTAAAATCACTCCAAAAAAGCTTTCCACCCTTCCCAATATCGGGGAAAAGGATGTCATCCGCTCCTTTCAGTTGCTACCCGGGGTCTCGGCTGCCAATGAATCTTCCTCAAATCTCTATGTCAGGGGAGGTACACCGGATCAGAATCTTTTACTTTACGATGGGTTCACGGTATACCAGGTGGACCACCTTTACGGATTCTTTTCGGCTTTCAATTCCAATGCCATCAAGGATGTTCAGCTTTATAAGGGAGGATTTGATGCAAAATACGGCGGTCGATTGTCAAGTGTCACGGAGATCACCGGTAAAGACGGAAACTCGAAGGGTTTCAATCTTGGAGGAGAGGTCAGTTTATTAAGCTTCAATCTGTACGCTGAAATTCCAATTGGTAAGAGATTCACCTCACTTCTTGCGTTCAGAAGATCTTACCAGGGATTGTTGTATGATAAAATTTTCAAGCAATTTAATGAGACAACCGAAATCAGACAGGTTTCCTTCACAGGTCAAGGGCCAATGGGCAGAGTTCCTTCGATGGAAACAAAAGTCAAGTCCTATTTTTATGATATCAATGCAAAGTTCACATATAAGCCGTCCAAAAAAGACATTCTTTCACTTAGTTTTTACAGCGGAACGGATAACCTTGATAACAGCATGAATATTTCCGGCGGCCCGGGAGGTGGCGGAGGGTTCAGTTTTAGCATTGACAATTCTGATCTGACAAGGTACGGGAACATCGGGGCAGGTTTCCGCTGGACACGAAACTGGAATCCGCGTCTGAACGGAACAACGCTGATCAGCTTTTCCAATTATTATAGCAACCGCAAAAGAAGCAACACCGGCAGCCATTTCGGTGGAGATAGCGGACAGGGAAGCTTCAATTCAGGATTAAATGAAAAAAATGATCTGGTTGATCTGAGTTTCAAAAGCGATTATAATTATTCACTTAATAACTCCAATCATTTAGGATTCGGGGCATATTTTACCGATTATATTATATCCTATGACTTCGGGGACAATGATACCAGCATGTACTTGAGTAAAGACGATGATGGGATCATTGCAGGCATCTATTTCCAGGATAAGATAAAACTATTCAAAGCTAAGTTTACCGTAACACCAGGTATACGGTTTTCATATTTTTCTCCGACCGGCATGTTTTATCCGGAACCCCGGTTGTCATTATCTTATAATATCAATAAATACTTCAAGGTCATTGCTCAGACAGGGAAATATTACCAGTTTGCCAACAGGGTGGTCCGGGAGGACTTTTTATCAGGCAGCAGGGATTTCTGGGTATTGTCGGACAGGGAAAAGATCCCGGTCAGTTCGGCATGGCATTATATAGCCGGGATCAGTTTTGAAAAGAAATCATTTCTCGCTAGTATTGAAGGATATTATAAAGATATTGACGGCATAACTGAGTACTCCATGCGATTTAAACCAACAAGAGAAGGTACAACCTACGAAGAGAATTTTTTTCAAGGGGTTGGATACGCAACTGGGATAGAGTTTTTGCTGCAGAAGAAATTCGGTGACCTGACAGGTTGGATCAGTTACACTCTTAGTGAAGCGAAGAACAGGATCAGTATTTATGGAGACAGTTATTTCCCGGCTTCCCAGGATGTGACCCATGAATTCAAATTTGTTGGGATGTATGATTACCGGAACTGGAGTTTCTCATTAACATGGTTGTTTGCATCAGGAAGACCCTACACTGCACCGGACGGAGCATATTCCATCAATCTTCTCAACGGAATCTCTCAGATTTTCATTGATTTCGGCGAAAAGAACAGTAGTCGTTTACCGGCCTATCACAGACTCGATGCCGCTGTGAACTATCGTTTCAAAAATAAAGAAACCAATAATGAGTGGGGAAGTCTCGGGCTATCCATATTCAATGTCTATAACAGGCGAAATATCTGGTACAAAGAGTATCAGATCATTGACGGGAATATTATAGAAACCGACAAACTTTTTTTGGGGATTACGCCGAATCTTACTTTCTCTATGAAAATAAAATAAATGATGAAGACGAAAATACTCCTTTTATCCTTGTCAACCTGGTTCCTGATCACTTCCTGTCAGAAATCCGGAATTGCCGAATTTTCAACTCTACCTGTGGTTGAGTCATATCTTGCTCCGGGAAAGAAAATAACTATGACTATTTCCGAAAAGATACCTTATTATGAAAATGCAGTAATAACAGATACATCCATAAATACCCTGGATATCCGGGTAGGATACAATGGAGTTTATTGCAACATGATACCCCTTGGAAACGGGATCTATTCCGATACTGCAGGAAATATTTCTGTGGTTGCTGATAGCGCCTATACATTATTGTTCATGTTTAACGGAAACAATGTATATTCTTCTACCATTATTCCTTCCAAGCCAATTGATGTCACGCAATCTGCGACCACGATAAAAATGTCCCAGATCGACCCCGAAAATCAATCTTGGATAAATTTGCCCGATCCTGTTGAGATCACGTTTTCAAATGATGATGAAAGCTATTACCTCGCAACCGTGGAGTGCATTGATTCAATACGGGTTCCCGTCTATAAGGATTCGATCCCCGAAAACGATATATTTTCGTCAATGCCGGTCACCGGGACACAGATCAATATTATGCCGATGCGGATTAGCTATTTCGGCCTGCACCGTATAATTCTCTATCATATCAATCCCGAATACGCAGCTTTTTTTATGCAACAGGCAACCACATCACAGAATTACCAGGAACCGCCAACAAACATTGAAAACGGACTTGGGATCTTTACAGGGATTAATGCCGATACACTGTTTTTAAATGTCATACAAATACAATAACCTGTCCATGAAACTGGAAATCAATAGACACATTGCCATTAGTGAAACAGGCCTTGTTTTAAATCCTTCAACAGGGGACTCGTTTGCCACAAATCCTATCGGTTTAGAGATACTTCAAATACTGAAAAGAAAAACAGATTATCAGGAAATACAGAATTATATTATTTCAAAATACGATGTTGAAGTTGAGGTATTCCAGAAGGATTTCCAGGATTTTATTATATGTCTCAGGAACTACAAGATTATTAAAGACATATAGAATGTATTGTAATGCGTTTTTATCCTGTGTTTGTTCAGTCCAGTTGGGAGGATATTTTTCAGTAAGATTCAGTTTAGGTATTAAGTAAAATTAACATGTACATTACGAATTAAGAT
>QYQJ01000044.1 GCA_007280875.1 Bacteroidota bacterium | reverse complement strand
GTTCTTGTATTTGGCCGGATGGAAGCGAACCGTATCATTCTCCACCACCTCCAGGGCCGGTTTGGCCAGCTCCTGCATCTTCATAAACCATTGCACGGAGATGCGGGGCTCGATCACCTCGTCGGTGCGTTCGGAGTACCCGACTTTGTTGGTGTAGGCTTCGGTTTTAACCAGGTGTCCGGCAGTTTCCAGGTCAACCAGGATCTTATTCCGCACCGCAAACCGGTCTTCACCGATGTATCGTTGTGCCGCTTCACTCAGTGTACCGTCGGGATTGAAGGTATCCACCATCTCCAGGTGGTGCTTCAGCCCCAGGTTGTAATCGTTGACGTCGTGTGCCGGCGTCACTTTCAGGGCGCCTGTACCGAACTCCCTGTCGACATATTCGTCGAAGATGACCGGTACCGACCGGTTGATCAGCGGGATCAGGATCCGTTTCCCCTTCAGATGAACATATCGTGTATCCTCGGGATGGACACAGATAGCCGTATCGCCCAGGATGGTCTCGGGACGGGTGGTGGCGATGGTCACCCACTGGTTGGCCTCCGCATCTGTATCCCTTGCACCCTCAACCCGGTACCGGACATGGTAAAGTTTCGACTGCACCTCCTTGTAGATTACCTCCTCATCAGAGACCGCCGTTAACGCTTTGGGGTCCCAGTTGATCATCCGGGCTCCGCGGTAGATCAGTCCTTTGTTGTAAAGATCAATGAACACGTCGATAACCGACTCATACCGGGCCTCATCCATGGTAAAGCAGGTACGTTGCCAGTCGCAGGAGGCTCCCAGCTTTTTCAGCTGTTCCAGGATAATCCCCCCGTGTTTCTCCTTCCATCCCCAGGCATGTTCCAGAAACTGCTCACGGGTGATCGAAGACTTTTCAATTCCCTCTTCCTTGAGTTTTGCCACCACCTTGGCTTCAGTAGCGATGGAGGCATGATCGGTACCGGGTACCCAGCAGGCGTTCTTCCCGCTCATCCGGGCTTTCCGGACCAGGATATCCTGGATGGTGTTGTTGAGCATATGGCCCATGTGGAGCACACCCGTCACATTGGGCGGGGGAATGACGATGCAATAAGGTTCCCGGTCGTCAGGTTCGGCATGAAAGAAACCCTGCTTCATCCAGTAGTCGTACCACTTACTCTCAACCAAAGAAGGATTATATCGGGAAGGAATGTCCATAGCTTGGTAAGCTTAATTGAAGCGGCAAAAATACAAAAAGTATGGGGATATCCCGGCGCTGACAGATACATCGGAAAAAGCAACAGATACAAAAAAAGTGCGGATACTTTTATATAGCAAAACGATAAGTGTTATCTTTGAAAAAAAAGATCATGAAAAATCGATTCCTTTTTCCATTGGTGCTAACAGGCCTGGTTTGTATCATTTCCCTGCCCGGTTGCAAAAAACAGTTACCTTCCCCTCCTGAGAACTGGGAGGAAAAAATGGATAATCTGAAGATTCCCGACGGATTCAATTATACTTCTACGAAAGAGGCCACGATTGAGGTCATCATGCCTTTCACAGTGGATTACACCGACCTGCGAAGCCGGGTAAATATTCTTACAGCTCCTGAGGCTCAGGGAGGCGAGCTGATCAATTCAGGGTCTGTAAACAGTGCAGGAAGATATGTCGCAACGGTAACTATTCCGGGATACCTGGAGCAGGTATTTGTACAAACTGCCATAGGTTCAGCCTGGGTGTCCCTTGGTGGGATTAAATCCACAGCAAGAATCCTGGAAGGTGGGGTGAACTTCGGAGATGGATACGATACCATACCTCCACCAGATACGACGGAAAGTACGAAGACCATCTCTTCCGGTTATCCTGTTATCGGTCACAGCAGTGCGAAATGGGTACAGACCGACAACCTGATCACAAACGGGACCTTTGATCTGGATGATTTTGTCGGATTTAGTGATTGGAGTTCTCCGATGTCTTTGAACCAAAAGTGGTACTATACCAGCTCTTTTCAGAACGTTTTCAGCAGGTATGACGACAATGGGAACTATTGTGCCAGGGTTAAACTTCTTTCAGGAGGTGGCCGTTCCGGAGGGATTGCCCAGCTTATTGAAGCGTCGCCCGGCGATGAAATCACATTAACCGCCGCATTCAAACATCTGAACGGTTCAAATGGGAACAACAAAGCCTGGTTATATATCATTCCACGGAATGCTGCAGGGTCTTCGATTGATTATTTTGATTATGAGATCCCCAACGTAAACAACATTTCAGACTGGAACGATTTTATTATCAGCGCAACCATGCCGGCAGGGACTGTAACGGTTCAAATCCTTCTCTGGCAATGGATCTTTGCCGGCGAGCACTACTGGGATAATGTGGTGGTCACCGGCCCGGTGACTGATACTGATGGGGACGGGGTGAATGATGAAGAAGATGAATACCCGAATGATGCAACCCGGGCGTATAATGTCTTTTACCCGGGTGCCGGGGCTTTCAGTACACTGGCTTTTGAGGACAACTGGCCTTCCAAGGCCGATTACGACTTCAATGACCTTGTATTGGATTACCAGTTCCGGCAGGTTACAAATGCTGCAAATGCCCTGGTCGACCTGTATGCAAAAATTGTTATCCGGGCAATCGGAGCGAGTTTTGAAAATGGGTTCGGATTCGAAATGGACCTGGAGCCTGCCCTGATTAATAATGTCACGGGAATATCCATCACAGAAGGATATATCAGTTTGCTGGCTAATAACGCTGAAGCAGGTCAGACCAAAGGAACGATCATCGTAACCGATAATGCGTTTACTCAGCTGGTGCCTCCGGGTGGCGGAACAGGAGTGAATACAACCCCGGGGGCTCCTTATGTGACTCCCGACACGATGGAGATTGCCATTTCTTTCACTCAACCTGTCACGATAGCGCAAGCCGGATCGCCCCCTTATAACCCATTTTTAATTGTGAATAAAGAGCGTGGCCGTGAAGTACATCTTCCCGATAATCCGCCGACCAGCCTGGCAAATCAGCAGCTATTCGGGACCTTTGACGACGATTCAAATCCTGCAACAGGAAAGTATTATAAAACGGCGAGCAACCTCCCCTGGGCTCTTAATATTGCCGGCGAATTCGATTATCCGGCAGAAGAGATTGTGATCATCCAGGCATACCTCTTTTTCGCCAACTGGGCTGAAAGCGCCGGCGTGACGCACACAAACTGGTATCTGGATATTGCCGGTAACCGGGACAGCCAGTATATCTATTCACATTGAAAAATAACTCGGAAATCGAATTGCTTCTCCCGAGTACTCGGGATCGCAATGACATGAATCGAATTATTCGGAGATCAGTAGAGTTTGCTCCGCTTCACCAGATAAGGCAATAGCACCTGCTCAAAGCCTTTGTTGATATCGGCCTCCACCAGGTCGATGTGGTACTGGCCGCACCGGAGTTTCAGCTCCTCTTTGAATCGCATGACTCCCTCCAGGTATTGCTGTTTTACTTCGGAAGGGAAGAGCCTGACCTGCTGGCCGGTCTCCATGTCGATGAACCGGTAGGGACGGTTCTCAAAAGAAAAATCCACCTCCTTCGCGCGATCGGTCACATGAAAGAGTACCACCTCATGCTTGTTGTGTTTCAGGTGCTGGAGTGCAGCGAAGAGGGTGTCGGGGTCGCGGGTATTCTCAAACATATCGCTGAAGATGACCACCAGGGAACGCTTGTGGATGCGTTCCGCCAGTTCATGGATGGTATCTGCCAGGGCTGTTCGTTTGCGGGTTTCGGGCGACCGTGGATGGAGCAGTTTTTCAAGTTCCGAAAAGAGGTACTTGTGATGGACATTACTGGATTTCGATTGGGTATGAAACTCCACCTCATCGGAAAAAACGCTGAGTCCCGCTGCATCCCGCTGCTTTCGGAAAAGATAGATCAGTGCGGCACTGATATAAATGGCAAAGGTGATCTTGTCGGGATGGCCGATATCCGGTCGCTCCAGCACGGGGTAGTGCATGGAGGAGGAGTTGTCGATCAGGATCTGCGAACGCAGGTTGGTCTCCTCTTCGTACCGCTTCACATAGAGCCGGTCGGTGCGGCCATAAAGCTTCCAGTCGAGGTTCCGGATCGACTCCCCGGCGTTGTACAGCCGGTGCTCGGCAAACTCGACGGAAAATCCATGAAAGGGACTTTTATGCAATCCGGTGATGAATCCCTCCACCACCTGACGGGCAAGGAACTCCAGGGAGCGGAACTGCTCCAGGCGGGAGGTATCGATGGGAGGAGACATAATGTAAAATAGTGAGATGGTGAGATGGTGAGATGGTGAAAATTAAGATCTGATTATTTCACCATTTCACGATTTCACGATTTCACCATCTATATATGTTTCTCAATAATCCCCTTATAGGTCGCCTTGGGAACGGCGCCAACCTGTTTGTCGACTACCTCTCCGTTTTTCATGAAGAGGACGGTGGGGATGTTCCGTACACGAAAGGCTGAAGTGGTGTTGGGATTTTCATCCACATTCAATTCGCCGGCTACGATACGGCCGCCATACTCTTCTGCCAGTTCATGGATGATCGGGCCCACCATCCGGCACGGTCCGCACCATTCAGCAGTCAGGTCAACAACAGCGAGTTTATCGGCTTTGATGACTTTTTCATCAAAATTGGCATCAGTGAACTTTTCAAACATGGGTTACAATTTACGATTTTGCTTTGTCACTACGTTCCTCGCAATGACATTCGATTGACGATTGCAAAAGTAAGGGTTATTCCTGAGATACGCGTACATCCAGTTCTTCAAAATCGGCCAGGAGCTCTATCATTTCCCGCGGATTGACCTTGTACTTCCTGGACGGAAGGTCGATGGTCAACTCCTCTTCCCTGTCATGTACCCGGATCCGCAGGTTGCATTTTCCCTTATTCCCTTTCGCCATCTCCAGGATCCGGCCTATCAGCTCCTGGTTCACGTCGCCAAGATTGACCGTGACGTAAAGATTCCTGGCGAATTTCTCCATGGCTTCCGATAACAGAGTCATGCCGGTGATCTTAACCCGGTACTGGTCCGGCGCATCAAACCGGGTCTCAACACGGGCCCTTACATGCACATACATCCCTTGTTCCAGCAGGTGTCGCCACTTCAGGTACTCTTCCGAGTAGAGAAACAGATTCATGGAATCAAGGTAATCTTCCAGGGTGAACGATCCATAGGGCTTTCCGTTTTTCCCGGTCTTATGTGCTGCGGCAATAACCATCCCGGCAAACGAAACATCCTTGTTCCGGAACTCCTTCATATCGGCTTTCAGCTTTTCGAGGGTAACGGTGCAAAAACTCTTCATTTCCGCCTTGAATACATCCAGGGGATGTCCGGTCATGTAGAATCCGGTGATCTCTTTCTCGTTGTTCAGTTGTTCGATCCGTGACCAGGGGGGGCATTCGGGGAGCTGTAATTCGGTCATCTCCATCTCTTCGTCTTCTCCGAACAGGGACTGCTGCGAGGAGTTTTTCCGGATTGTATAATCGGAGGCGTGGCGGATGACCTTCTCCAGAAAGATCGTCTCCTCTCCCAGCTCCTGGAAAAAGTACTGCGCCCGATGCGTGTTCGCAAACCCATCGAAAGCCCCGGCTTTGGCCAGCGCCTCCAGACATCGTTTATTCATGGCATGGGCATTGACCCGGGTGGTGAGGTCGAAGATGCTCGTGAACGGTCCGTTTTTCATCCGCTCCTCCACGATGCTCATGACAGCCGATTCCCCTACATTCTTGATCCCGGCCATTCCGAACCGGATCTCTCCCTTTTTGTTGACCGTAAACTTCAGCTCGCTTTCATTGACATCCGGTCCCAGGACAGGGACATGCATCCGTTTGCACTCCTCTAAAAAGAGGGTGATCTCTTTGAGATTGGTGAGGTTCCGGCTCAGTACAGCAGCCATGAATTCGGGGGGATAATGCGCTTTCAGGTATGCCATACGGTAAGCCACATAGGCATAACAGGTGCTGTGCGATTTGTTGAAGGCGTAATTGGCAAAGGCCTCCCAGTCTTTCCAGATTTTGACGACGACCTTTTCATCATACCCGTTCTTTTTGCATCCTTCGATGAATTTTGGTTTCAGTTCTTCCATCATCGATTCGATCTTCTTGCCCATCGCCTTTCGTAATGAATCGGCCTCCCCTTTGGTAAACCCTGCCAAAAGCTGGCTCAGGAGCATCACCTGCTCCTGGTAAACCGTGATCCCGTAGGTATCTTTAAGATACTTCTCCATCTCCGGGATGTCGTAAGCGATCTGTTCCCGTCCATGCTTCCGGTTGATGAAGCTGGGGATGTACTCCATAGGTCCCGGGCGGTAGAGGGCATTCATAGCAATGAGGTCCTCAATCTTGTTCGGCTTCAGTTCCCGCAGGTGCTTCTTCATCCCGTCCGACTCAAACTGGAAGATTCCGGTGGTCTTCCCCTGGCTGAACAGCTTGTAGGTCAATGCATCATCGAATGGGATCGTTTCGATATCGATGGGATCGCCTCTGGAGCTTTTCACATTTTTCACGGCATCGTTGATGATGGCCAGGGTCTTCAAGCCCAGGAAATCCATTTTCAGCATTCCGACCTTCTCGATGTGATCCCCGTCGTACTGGGTGACCAGCAGGTCAGAATCTTTCGATATGCTGATCGGAACATGATCGATGAGGGTATCCTTTCCAATGATGATCCCACAGGCGTGAAGACCGGTCTGGCGGATCGACCCCTCCAGTGTTTCGGCATATTTCAGGGTTTCGGAGACCAGCTTACCGGAGGATAACCGCAATGCTTTCAATTCAGGGACCTCTTCATAGGCCTCTTTCAATGTTATCCCGGGCCGGGAAGGGACCAGTTTGGTGATGCGGTTTACCTCATCCAGCGGCAGTTCATGGACCCGGGCTACATCCCGGATCGCCCCTTTCGCCGCCATGGTCCCGAAAGTGATGATCTGGGCTACCTTATCCACACCGTACTTCTCCACCACCCATTTGAGCACCTTTTCACGGCCGTCTTCATCGAAGTCGATATCGATATCGGGCATTGAGACCCGGTCGGGGTTGAGAAAACGTTCAAACAGGAGGTCATATTTCAGCGGATCGACATCGGTGATCCGGGTACAGTACGCCACCACCGATCCCGCAGCAGAACCCCGGCCGGGACCAACCGAAACACCCATGCTCCGGGCGGCATCCAGCAGGTCCTGCACGATCAGAAAATAGCCCGGATAGCCCATTTTTTTGATGGTCTCCAATTCGAAATCGATCCGTTCCCGGATCTCCGAAGTGATCTCCGGATAGCGTTTCGCAGCCCCATCATAGGTTTGATGACGCAAATAGGCATCCGCGTCATCGAATCCATCGGGGATAGGGAAATCGGGCATGATCGCCTCCCGGTCGAGCGAATATTTTTCAACTTTCCTCAGGATCTCCAGGGTATTATCGAGGGCCTCCGGAACATCGGCAAACAACGTGTTCATCTGTTCACGTGATTTCAGCCACTCCTGACCTGTATAGCGTAACCGCCCGGAATCGGATAGTACCTTCCCCGTATTGATGCAGAGTAACCGGTCGTGGGCTTCCGCGTCCTCCTCGTGGAGAAAATGGACATCGTTGGTAGCGATCAGCCTGACACCGGTCTTTTCCGAGAGTTCGATCAGGGCCCGGTTGACCAGCGACTGCCTCTGAAAGACGCTGGCATCGCGCGTGGGATCCGTCGCCTGATGGCGCATCAGCTCGAGGTAAAAATCCTCGCCAAAAAGCTCCTGATACCATCGGATACTTCGTTCGGCACGTGGCAGGTCATCTGCCAGGATGGCCCGCGGGATCTCACCGGCCAGACAGGCGGTGGAGGCGATCAGCCCTTCATGGTAACGGGTCAGCAACTCCTTATCGATCCGGGGTTTATAATAGTGTCCCTCCGTCCATGCCAGGGATATCAGCTTCACCAGGTTCTTATACCCTACCTTGTTTCTGGCTAACAGGATCAGGTGATCTCCCTTCCGGTCGATCGGATCGACCTTATCCTGCCTGTTCCGTCGGGCCACATAGGTCTCACAGCCGATGATCGGGGTAAAATCCGGATAAGTCTTACATACCTGCGTGAACTCCTTCACACCGAACAGGTTCCCATGATCGGTGACCGCTACTCCATGCATGCCATCATCGACCGCTTTCCTGACCAGATTGCTGATATGACAGGCTCCATCGAGGATGGAGTACTGGGAATGCACATGCAAATGGACGAAGTCTCTCATAGCGGTAAATGTACTTAAAATCCCCCCGGCGATCAGGCGGTGTTGATAAAAATGTAGTACCTTTGTTCAAAACTCCTGCCATGTTTGATAGCAGTCATTTACACCCGATGACGGTGCATTTTCCAATCGCACTGATCCTGATCGGTTTTATCATCGACCTGGTCAGCGTCTTCAATAAAAAAGAGCCTTGCCTTGCCAAAATGAGTTATTATATGGAGATTTTGGGCATGATTGCCGCCATCGTTGCCTTCGGCACCGGGTACTACCTTACCGGCGCTATGTCGGGCGAGGCAGGTATCGTGAGGGATGAGCATAAGTTATTTGCCACTTTCACGCTGGTTTTTATCATCCTGGCGACAACCTTCCGTGTATTGATTGTTTATCTTAAAAAAGAGAATACCTACCTGCGGTGGATCGCGCTGAGCCTGTACCTCTGTGCATTTATCTTTGTCGCCATTACGGGATACATCGGAGGGGTGCTGGTACAGGAATACCTGATGGGAATCTAAGTTAATGAGCATGAAACACCTCCGCCACCTGATCCTGACGCTGTTCCTGATTCCGTGTTTGCTGGGCCTTACACAGAATAAAACAGCAGGGTACCTGACCGAAGCGTACCGGTTTGAATCCACAAACAGCCAGGTTTTTTCGGCGTATGCCGGGCAGGCCGAAAACTCGGGATTACCACGGGTCTCCCTCTTTTTCAAAGCCATTGCTAAATCGGCTTCCATCCATGCCGACAATTTTCAAAAGGTGCTCTCCCAGATGGGGGTTACGGTGGCGCCAACCACACCGGCGTTTACCTTAAAGACTCCCCGTGAAAATGCCGAAGATGCCTTCAGTGCAGTCCGTACTGAAGCCGGTATCAAATACACCGAATACCTGGAGCAGGCCAGCGCCGACGGAGAGATGAATGCAGCCAAAGCGCTTCGTTGGGCCAAAGAGACGGAACAACAAAGCCTTCAGCTCTATACCAACGTAATCACCGCCATCGCAAACAACAGCTCCTCCGCCCTGCCCTCCCTCTACTGGGTATGTCCCAAATGCGGCAACCTGTACGACGTGCCCACCCCCGAAAAAGAGTGCAGCTTCTGCTACACCGAACGGGAGAAGTTCATCAAGATCCAGTAACCAGTTGGCAGTGGGCAGTTGGCAGTGGGCCGTGGGCAGGTGGTAGTAGGCAGTGGGCTGTGGGCAGGTGGTAGTGGGCAGGAAATCTGAAGGTCAGGGAGTACCGAAATTCATGGCAATCCATGTGCAATACATGCGCAATTCATGTGCAATCTTTCTAAAAAATTGTTTCTTATCAGGGAATGTGGTAATTTTGCACCCCAATTTCATAAACCCATTTACCAATTCATTGAACCATTATGCCAGCAAAGATCAGATTACAGAGAAAGGGTAAGAAGGGACAACCTTTTTACCACATTGTGATTGCGGATGGTCGAGCACCACGTGACGGGAGATTCATTGAAAAAATTGGCTATTACAATCCTCTGGCCAAACCTGCAGAGATTGAGATCAATTTTGAAAGTGCCCTTGACTGGTTGCAAAAGGGGGCACAACCCACCGATACGGTCAGAGCCATCCTCTCCTATAAAGGAGTCATGTACAAAAACCACCTTCTCAAGGGAGTTCAAAAGGGAGCCATGACCGAAGAACAGGCGGAAGAGAAATTCCAGTCCTGGCTGTTGGATAAAGCGGCCAGGATCCATTCGAAGAAGAATGAATACGAGTTGAACCTGAAAGAGTCAGGTAAAGAGGCTCTGGCTCATGAGGCTAAGGTAAACGAAGCCAAAGCCCAGGCACTGGCGAAGAAATATGCCAAAGCTGCAGCAGCAGCTGAAAAATCCGAAGAACCTGAGGAACCGGTCGCCCAGGAACCTGTCGCTGAGGTGCCGAAAGAAGAAGAAACCAAAGAAGAAGAACCCGTCGCGGCAGTGCCTAAAGAGACCGCCTCCGCTGAAGCTACAGCGGTCAATGAAGAGGAATCGCAAGCGTAACTCCTACGGGTTGTCCCATGGATCAGAACGATTTCTTTTATTTTGGAAAGATTCTGAAACCGCACGGTCATCACGGAGCTGTGGTGGCCCTTCTGGAAGTAGATAATCCTCATGATTATCGGAATTTAAAATCCGTTTATGTAGATGTGGGACATGAACGGATTCCGTTTTTCACCGAATCGGTGGAGGTGCTGGAGAAAAACAGGATTGTGCTGAAATTTGAAGGGGTATCCTCTCCCGATCATGCCGATGCGTTTACCGGACGGGAGATGTATCTGCCTCTCTCCTCGCTTCCTGAGCTTGAGGGAAACCGTTTTTACTATCACGAAGTAAAAGGTTTCCGCGTGGTGGATGAGGTGTTCGGGGAGATCGGTGTACTGGAGAATGTACTGGATTTGCCCCAGCAGGCCCTTTTTCAGATCCTGCATCACGATAAAGAGGTGCTCATCCCGGTGGTGGAGGAGGTGATAATGCAGGTTGACCGGGCCAGGCGGACCATTTACATCCGTGCCCCGGAAGGTTTAATCGATCTATACCTCTGATCGCCATGTTGTCCCGGCTTAAGCGATTCAACATGCTGCTGCTGTTTCCTGCCGTTCTGCTTCTGGCATATGTGACCGTATCCTGCCGGAATGTACGCAGAGATTACTATCCGAACGGGAACCTCCGGTCGGAGATCCAGGTGAGCGGGGATCAGTATGACGGCCAGGCCAGGTTTTTCTACCAGGACGGTACACTCCAGATGGAGTGTACCTATGCGGATGATAAACTGGAGGGGCGGCTTGTACGCTACTACGAATCGGGCAACCGGAAAGAACTCCTGTACTACCGCGATAACAAATCCGACAGCATCTACCGGTTCTGGGATCAGGGAGGCAATCTGCTGGTTGCATGTTCCTACCGCGACAGTATCCTCGATGGGCCCTTTTCTGAGTTCTACGAAAACGGTCAGCTCAAGACCAGCGGTCACTACCACGAGGGGCTATTTGATGGATTATGGCTTTTCTACGACCGGCAGGGAAAACTCACGGGTGTAAAAAGGTATTAAAGAGGTGAAATTGAACCAAAAACCATTGTTATTAATAGCGAGAAACCAAGTAATTTTGCCACTATGAACATTGAAAAGATCCTGCACGACCTGGAGAAGAAGAATCCGGGAGAACTGGAGTATTTACAAGCAGTGCGTGAAGTACTGGAGTCCATTGAGTCGGTCTATAATGAAAACCCTCAATTTGCATCAGTCAACATCATTGACCGGATCGTGGAGCCCGACCGGATCTATACCTTCAAGGTGAGCTGGGTTGACGATACCGGGAAAGTACTGGTGAATCGCGGGTACCGGGTTCAGTTCAACAATGCGATCGGCCCCTACAAAGGCGGGTTACGATTTCACCCCAGCGTGAACCTGAGCATTCTGAAGTTTCTGGGATTCGAACAGATCTTCAAGAACAGTCTGACCACCCTGCCGATGGGCGGAGCCAAAGGAGGTTCTGATTTTGATCCGAAAGGGAAGTCAAACGGGGAGATCATGCGTTTCTGCCAGGCTTTTATGCTGGAACTCTGGAAGATCATCGGACCCGAAACGGATGTACCTGCCGGTGATATCGGCGTAGGAGGCCGGGAGATCGGCTTCCTTTACGGAATGTATAAGAAACTGGCCCGCGAAAATTCAGGTGTGCTCACCGGTAAAGGATTGAACTGGGGTGGCAGCCTGATCCGTCCCGAGGCAACCGGTTTCGGAACGGTCTATTTTGCCAACGAGATGCTCAAAACCAAAGGAGAGTCGTTTGAGGGAAAAACTGTAGCTCTTTCCGGATTCGGCAATGTGGCCTGGGGAGCTGCACTGAAAGCCACCGAACTGGGGGCCAAAGTAGTCACCATCTCGGGGCCCGACGGGTATGTATATGATCCCGACGGCATTTCCGGAGAGAAGATCGACTACCTGCTGGAGCTGCGGGCTTCCAATCAGGACATTGTAAAACCCTATACCGACGAATTTCCATCTGCGCAGTTCCACCCGGGGAAACACCCATGGGAGGTTCCGTGCGATATTGCCCTGCCCTGTGCCACCCAGAATGAGCTGGACAAGCAGGATGCCCTGAACCTGATCAACAACAATGTGCTCTGCGTGGCCGAAGGAGCCAATATGCCCTCCACCCCTGAAGCGGTGGAGCTGTTTCTGGAACATAAGATCCTGTTCGCACCCGGCAAAGCGGTCAACGCCGGTGGCGTGGCCACGTCGGGACTTGAGATGTCCCAAAACTCAATGAAGCTCTGCTGGCCGCTGAATGAAGTAGACCAGCGTCTGCACCAGATCATGAGCAGCATCCATGAACAGTGCGTAACATACGGGACCGGTCCCGATGGCTATGTGGATTATGTCAAGGGAGCCAATGTAGCGGGATTTCTGAAGGTTGCCAATGCCATGCTTGATCAGGGGGTCATCTGATGGCTTTTGTCTCTCCATTATTTCTCTATGGCCTCTTTGCACTGGCGATCCCGGTACTGATCCACCTGATCCACCTCAGGCGGTATAAACGGATCTGGTTCACCAATGTCAGGTTCCTGGCAGAAATCAAACAGGAGAGGCAGAAACGCTCCCAGCTGAAGCAATGGATCCTGCTGGCTATCCGCATCCTGGCCATTACCTCGCTGGTTCTGGCCTTTGCCCAACCCTACATCCCCTCTCCGCTGCAACCCAAAAGACAAAACAGGCAGCAAGGGGTAAGCATCTACGTGGATAATTCATTCAGCATGGAAGCGGTGGGAAGCGAAGGCAAACTGATCGAAACTGCCAAAGCAAAGGCCAGGGAGGTGGCGGAGGCCTACCGACCTTCCGACCGGTTCCAGTTGCTGACCAACGACTTTGAAGGAGCCCATCAACGCCTGGTTTCCCGGGAAGAGTTCCTGAACCTGCTGGAAGAGGTCCGGATTTCACCGGCCACCCGGAAACTATCGGAAGTGGTATCCCGGCAGCAGGATCTCTTTGCCGATGCACCTGAGCTGAGCCGGAACTGTTATCTGATTTCGGATTTTCAGGAGAGCATGTTCGATGCGGATCACTTTACACCGGATACCCTTACCTCCTTTTTCATCATACCACTAGCCGCTAACCGTGCCGGCAACCTATATATCGATACCCTCTTCTTCGGGTCAGCGGTACAGCAACCTGACCAGCTATCCCACTTGCATGTGCGGATCCGTAACACGGGTCCCGACAGGCTGGAGAAGATTCCGGTCAAACTGGTCCTCAATAACCGGCAGAAGGCTGTGGCCAGCCCGGGGATCGACGCCCGGTCAGAGACGGAGCTTGTCCTCTCCTATACCAACGAACTGGGAGGGATGCAGGCCGGGTATGTGGAACTGCCCGACTACCCGATTACCTTTGACGACCGGTGTTACCTGAGTTATCCGTTGGTGACTTCAGTTTCGGTCCTGTGCATCAATGGGCAGGAGGAGAATCCTTATCTGAATGCCCTCTTCGGGAACGATTCTGCCTTCCATTTTGTCAATGCCGGTGTCAACAGGCTTAACTACTCCTCTTTCGGTGCCTATTCACTGATCATCCTGAACCAGCTTTCCGGGATCTCCTCCGGACTGATACAGGAGCTGGAACGTTTTACCGGGAATGGGGGAAGCCTGCTGATCATCCTTCCTTTCGAAGTGGATCGTACCGACTACCGGAACCTTTTTCTGTCCTTTGGTCTTCCCGAACCCGGAGAACCGGATACCAGCCGGTTGAGGGTATCACAAATCAAGGTGGAAAGCCAGGTCTACACCGATGTATTCGAACCCGGCGCCTCGGGGCGGATTGAATTGCCGGAGAATGCCGATCTCCCGGTTGTAACCCTGCACTATCCCCTGCCACTGACCTCTGGTTCGAAACTGGAACCGCTTCTGATTCTGCAAAACGGGGAGTCGCTTCTGGCCGGGGCACCCTACGGCAAGGGTAAAGTTTACCTGCTGACCTCCCCCCTTGATCTTATCTGCTCCAGTTTTCCGGCTCACCTGCTCTTTGTCCCTACCTTCTATAAGATAGCACTCCTGAGTCAGCCCGCCCCCAACCTCTATTACTTTACAGCTACCAACAAACCGGTTGAGGTCCCTTCCGATACGCTCCTGAACGATCCGGTGTACCGGATCATCAGTGAAGAGAACCAGTTTGAAATGATCCCGGAACTGAAATTCCGGCATGGCCGGATGCTGCTCTTTCCACATGACCAAATCCGGAAAGCCGGCCTCTATGCTGTTTATCGCGGGGCACAATCCGTTACAACGCTCGCCTTCAATTTTCCCCGCCTGGAATCAAACCTCTCCTGCCTGACCCCGGAGGCGATCCGTGAGGCGCTGAAGCGGAACGGGATCCGCTCGCTCGTCCTGCTCAGGGCCGACAAACCTTCACTCTCCGGCGAGATCAGGGAGACTGAACGGGGAAACCCTCTCTGGAAGCTTTTCATCATCCTGGCCCTCGTGTTTCTTGCCATGGAGATCGCCCTCCTCAGGTTGTTTCCGAAACAATAGTGTCAAAAATTAGGACAACAGTGTCAAAATATTTGACACCTTTACATTATGTTTGACATGAATTTATTTTGTAAAAATCTGTATATCAAATAAATATGATTTTGGCACACTATTTGCACTATGATAATCAAAGGGAAGCAAATAAAATCAAGAAACATAAAAATCTGACGCCATGAAAACTTTAAGCATCATCAACCTGCACAAAGCCGAAATCAAGAAAAATCAACTGGCAAAAATCAAGGGAGGTGCCGACATACGTTGTTTCTGCAGCATGTCCAACCCGTTCCTCTCCACCAAACAGCAGGGCGGGACCACCCATCTTTGCAATTGTGAGTCAATTCCTGCATCCCAAGCAGGCATTTTCAATAGCTCACCCGATTAATCAACCGGAAAAATGCTACCTTTGCCTATACCCGGAAAGGGTACGTGTGTAAAATTATGTTCAGAGACTGATGAAAAATGCGGTCTTCTTCACGTCAGGCAAAGGTAACCGGTATCTGTACAGCCCTTACAGAAACCAATTCAGACTGTGTCATCCCCTCATCCCCTACCTGTTTTCATTAAAACAAAAAGGAACCGATCTCCGGAAGTGGCATTCAGGCCTACTGAAAAAGGGCAGCGTCACCGTTCAGGGAGTAGGTTCCTTCCCGGCTTCCGAAGCCACCTATCAGCTTGAAAAATACAACTACCTGAAGCGGAACGGATTTCTGAAACCGGCCAGGACCATCAATATTGAAGGACGCCTGAAGGTTTCCGATATCAGAAAGAATATCTCCACGGTAAAGCAGATCATTTTTGAAGTTACCGAAGACTGCAACCTCAGCTGCACCTATTGCACTTACAGCAAGTTTTATATTAACAAAGAGCGTAAGAAAAGCTATCTCTCGTATGATGTAGCCAGGCACACCCTGGAGGAACTGATCTCCCGCCGCCCCTCTGGAAAAGACAATCACCTCATCATCAGTTTCTACGGAGGTGAGCCGCTGAAAAATTTCGTATTCATCAAATCGGTTGTCGACTATACCAGCGCCCTTCCGCCGGACCAGATCACCTTTACCTACTCACTTTCGACCAACGGCCTCCTGTTGAAGAGGTACATCGATTACATGGTGAAACATGCATTCGAACTTTCGGTCAGTCTCGACGGCGATGAGGTGGCCAACTCCTTCCGCTTAATGAAGAACAACAAACCGTCGTTCGATGTGGTTATGAAAAACCTGGAGTGGGTCCGGTCCCGGTATCCTGATTATTTCGAAAACCGGATCAGTTTTCTGACAGTGCTCCATAACCGGAATTCGTTTAAAACTGTTTTTGAGTTCTTTCAGAACCGGTTCGGGAAAATTCCCCAGATGTCGGATGTCAATCCGATCAACCTCAATCCACTGCATGAACGGGAATTCCGTGAGCGGCTGCAATCCAGACCAGTGACCGTGCTGGAAGAAAAGGAGGCTATAAAAAAAATGGAGAACCGGCACCCGAAGGTGAAGGAGATGGTTCGCATTACTGAATACTATTCCGGGTTTGTGTTCAGGAACTACCTGGAGATGATCTCATCCAAACGGGGAAAGAACCTGACCAAGAAATTTATTCCCACTGCCACCTGTACCCCCTTTTCCATCCGGGTCTATTTTTCTGCCGATGGCACCGTGTTGCCCTGTGAACACATCAGCCCCCTTCACGGGATCGGGTCGTATACCGATGCACGGCTGGATGCTGATCCCGTAGCCATCACCTGGATGTACAACAACTACTACGATAAGATCTCCCGGTTCTGCCGCAAATGCTATTTCATTGACAACTGCCAGGAGTGTCTCTTCAACACCGCTGTGGAGACCGATCATCCGGCCTGCATGTACTATACCAGGGAAACCGGCTTCAGGGACTACCTGAAAAAGCATTACTCGAACATCGAAAACGACTACGGGTTCTTCCGCAAGTCAGCTCAAACCATGTTCAATGAAGGATAACGCTGCCTGGCTTTTTCTGGAACCTCATGTCCACTTGATCCGCCAGGATGGCGTTCTGCTCTTCTACAACACCCTCAGTAAAACCGTCCTCGAATTCGACGCGTCCCCTGCGATCCGCAAACTGGCCACTGACCTGTTAAATCCGGCAAACGGGTATGTGGTTGCACTTTCACACAAACAACTGGACAAGCCGGAGATCAGGGGATTTATTGAGCGACTCCGGCACGACTTCCTGGGGGATCTTCTTGATGCCTCCTGGTCATTAGGAAAGCCTGTCAACATCGTTCCGGAACCTTTTGTCAGACACGGATTCTCCCGTCCCACAACAACGCCATCGGCCTTCAGCCCCGAACTGGATGCCAGAAATTACATCCATGAACTGACCCTCTATCTGAATTCGGCTGAACTCCCTGTCCCCACTCCATTCTCTACAGCCTGGCGCCAGTTCTCTTTTCCGGGCTGCACCACAGGGAAGCCCGGGGAGATGGATCTCAGGCTCGTACGGACCCTGATTGACGACGTGAACCAGTATACACCCACCCTGATCCATCTATCCGGGATGAATATCCTGCACTACCAATCCCTGCCGGAGGTTGTCGGGATTCTGGGAAAAAGCCCCTTTCAAAAAAAATACCACCTCCGGCTGGCCGATTGGGATCATCACATCCTTCCCTTTCTTGTGAACCAGAAACAGACCACAATCGCCCTCTACATCACATTCCCCACGGAACCGGAAACCGTGGCAGGCTATCTCCGTACCCTTCCTGATCTGAAACTGATGAAAAAACTGGAGTTCAACCTGGTGGTCGGCAACCCGGAGGAATTGCAGATGGCCCTGGAACTAGTGAACACGCTTGATCTCACCAATATATTTTTCAAACCCCTCTTCACGGGCGAAAACCTGGATTTTTTCCGCGAGCAGGTCTTTGTATCCCGGGAAGAGATCCTGGCTGCCCGCCCCGACCAGCAACAGGTACTGTCGCGGATCTCGGTTAATGAACACGACTTCGGGAAATTGTCCATCCTCCCGGATGGAGAGGTCTATGCCAATCTGAATGATCCCATGGTGGGAGATGCAACCACAAGCACCCTGATGCAACTGGTGATCAGTGAACTGGACAACGGAGTCAGCTGGCGCCGGAGCCGGAAGGAGGTTTCCCCCTGTGCCGCCTGCCGCTACCAGTTTCTTTGCCCGCCAGTCAGCTCCTACGAGATCTTCATGAACCGCTATCATTTCTGCCATGTCTATCCAAACGGGGAGGAAGTATGAACTGGAATACGCTGCTGACATTCTACCGGTTCATGCTTAAGAGCAAGACCTTTACTGCCATCAACCTGATCGGGCTGACAGCCGGCCTGACCGTCTCTTTTTTCCTGCTGATTTACATCATCAACGAGCTTAGTTATAACTCCTTTCCTGCTCACAGCGATCGCATCTACCGGGTTATCACCCATATGCAGGGAGCCAGTACGACCACTTCTCCCTCGTTGTTACCGGCCCGTTTCCGGGAACACTGTCCGGGCATTGAACAAACCGGAGGGATCGTTTCCATTCCCTTCATGATCTGTGCGGTGAACATAAAAAAAGGCTCAACCTTTACCGATGAACCAGGCTTTTTTTGTGCCGACCCGGAGTTGCTCGATATGCTGACCATTTACATCATCCATGGAGAAGATTCGGTCGGGTTGCAGAAGGAGGGATCGGTCCTGCTCTCCCGGTCGGCGGCACATTCCTATTTCGGGGAGGCAGATCCCATCGGCCGTCAACTGGAGGTGGTTGCCAGCGGGATACCAGCCTCTCTCACTGTCACAGGGATCTTTGAAGATCTCCCGTGGAACTCCACCATGAAGATCGATGTGCTGGCAGGGATGGATTATTTCCGTTTCCTGATGGAACAATTAGGGGTGGACCTGGCAGCGGAAACGGCTGCATATCTTGATGCCTATTCGGAGAGTTACATCCTGGTTGATGACCCGACACGGGTCCCTGCCCTGGAAGATGCGCTTCCCGCGCTGCTGGACACCCTCGGGTTGACCCGGGAACAAATGACCTTTTCCTTTCAGAACATTGGCGACATTCATCTTGATTCGGAGGAGATCAGCAATGATGTCCACCTGAAGGGGAGCCGGTCATCGCTCTTCTACTATGGCTCCCTGGCCTTTGCCATTCTCTTGCTGGCCGGCATTAACTACTCCATCCTCAGCACAGCCCGGTCGGCGCTCCGGTACAAAGAGATCGGGGTCAGGAAGGTCCTGGGTGCCACCCGGAGGCAGTTGCGGCTCCAGATCCTCACGGAATCGATGTTGCTGACCTTTCTGGCCCTGCCGCTCTCTTTCCTGGTCCTCGGACTGGCAGAGCCGTTTATCACCCAGTTGTATGGATATAAAATCCAACTGTATACGTGGAACATGCTGATATACATTCCCCTTTTTGCCCTCATCACCCTGGTGATCGGGGTGATCTCAGGAGGATACCTGGCCTTCTACCTCTCTGCCCTGAATCCACTGAAAGCTTTGAAGAATGAGGTTCTCAGGCGAAAACGGGTCACCCTGGGAAAGCTGTTCATCGTGTTCCAGTTGCTCATCACACTGATCCTCTTCGCCTCTGTCCTGATCATCTTCACCCAACTCAATTATTGCCTGAACCCAACCACGAGTATCCAGAAGAAAAACCTCCTGATAGTCACCCTCAACCAGGGAGAGCCTCCCTCCTATCGGCAACTGTATGACCGGATACGAAACGAAACGGGGATCGTGGCCATTTCCGGCAGTTCTATCATTCCTCCTTCCAACGACCTCTCTTATATCTGGTATACGGTCAAAACTCCGGATTCCTTGAACGAAACTTACCAGCTTGAGAATTATTTCGTTGACAATGACTTTTTTACCACCCTCGGGATCGAGCTGATAGCCGGTCACGATATTCAAACGGGTGAAAACGGTTCCACAGGGATACCGGTTATCCTGAACCAGGAGGCGGAGAAGCTGCTGCATCTGCCCAACACCATAGGAACCCGGTTGAGTAAGCATATCATCACCGGTGTGGTCAGAAATTTCAGCATCCATTCGTTCTATTCGAAGATTACTCCGGCTGTATTCATTTACGAGCCTGCTGCCTGCACCTACCTGGTTGTCAGATGCCTCCCCGGTAAAACCGGTACGGTTCGGGCCGCCCTGGAGCGCCACTGGCAGGAACTGGCGCCCGACCGTCCTTTCGAATGCAGCACCTTCGGCGATGAGTTGAGCATGATGTATGAAAAAGAGCGGAAATTCAGCCAGGTAGTGGCTTCCTTCTCCTTCCTGGCCTTTATCATTACCGGGATGGGACTGTTCGGTCTGGCCCTGCTGATGATTGAACGCCGGCTCAAGGAGATCGCCGTCAGGAAGATTTTTGGTGCCTCGAACAACGACATCCTGTTCCGGATGCAAAAGGAGTTTTTGCTGTACATTCTCCTGGCATCCGTGGTAGCCGTCCCTGTAACCTGGTACATCATGAACCTCTGGCTCTCCTCTTTTTATTATAAAGTACCCCTCCACTGGTACCTTTTCCTGATAGCAATCCTATCCATCACTATTTTTGTATCCTCCATCATCGTAATCAGAACCTGGGCGGTTCTTCGTAAAAACCTGATCAACGTCCTGCGCTATGAGTAGATTTCCTTTCTCCAGGCAACTTGATACAATGGATTGCGGTCCGGCCTGCCTCCAGATGGTCGCCCGTTTCCACGGGAAAAACTACTCTCTCTCCACCCTCCGGGACCGGGCACACATCACCCGCGACGGCGTGACCATGCTGGGGATCAGTGACGCGGCCGAAGAGATCGGTTACCGCACCCTCGGGGTGAAGATCAGTCTGGAAGAGCTCCTGCATGAAGCCCTGCTCCCCTGCATCATCCACTGGCAGCAGAATCATTTTGTGGTATTGTACCGGATCAGACAGCACCAGGGCAGGCGAACCTTTCTGGTAGCTGATCCGGCAATCGGCCGGGTCACCTACCGGGAAGAGGATTTTCTGAATGGCTGGCTGGCAGATCGTGCTCCGGAAGAAGAACAAAAAGGGATCTGCCTGCTGCTGGAGCCAACGGAGGAATTTTACGCCCGGAAAGACGAGGAGGCCGGGATGTCGCGACTGCGTTTCATCTTCACCTACCTGAAACCGCACCGGAAGCTCTTTTCCCAGCTCGTACTCGGCCTGCTGCTGGGAAGCCTCTTCATGCTGATCTTTCCCTTCCTCACCCAGTCGATCATCGATGTGGGGATCCGGAACCAGGACCTCAGCTTCATCTCCCTGGTGCTGCTGGCCATGATGGCCCTCTTTCTCGGCCAGATCTCGGTGGAGTTCATCCGCGGATGGATCCTGCTGCACATCAGTACGCGGATCAACATCTCCCTGATCTCCGACTTCCTGATCAAGATCATGAAACTCCCCATCGGTTTCTTCGATACCAAGCGAACCGGCGACCTGATGCAGCGCATCCTCGACCACGACAGGATCCAGTCCTTTCTTACCGTCAGCTCCCTCAGCATCCTCTTCTCCATCATGAACTTCATCATCTTCGGACTGGTTCTCCTGGCATACAACTACATCATCTTCCTGGTATTTATTACCGGCAGCCTGCTCTATGGACTGTGGGTTTACCTCTTTATGAAGCGCCGGAAAGAGCTTGATTACGCCCGGTTTTCCTACATGGCCGAAAACCAGGGGAACCTCTTCCAGCTGGTGACCGCGATGCAGGAGATCAAACTGAACAACTGCGAACGGGAGAAACGCTGGGACTGGGAACGAATCCAGGCCAAACTGTTCCGGGTGAACCTGAAAAGCCTCTCCCTGACGCAATATCAGAATATCGGGGCCCTCTTTTTCATCCGTACCAAAGACATCGTGATCATCTTTCTCTCCGCCTCACTGGTGCTGCAGGGAACACTCACGCTGGGGATGATGCTGGCCATACAGTACATCCTGGGCCAGGTGAACAATCCGGTGGAACAGATGGTCAATTTCCTCCGGGAAGCACAGGACGCCAGCATCAGCATGTCGCGCCTCGATGAAGTAGGTTCCCTGCACGAGGAGGAGCCCCCGGAGGATAACCTGCTGAAGAGCATCCCGGCCGATCACTCCATCCGGATCCACAACCTCTCCTTTCAGTACGAAGGGCCGCATTCCCCCTTTGTCCTGGATAACCTGAACCTGATCATCCCGAAGCAGAAGATCACGGCCATCGTCGGCCCCAGCGGAAGCGGGAAAACCACGCTGGTCAAGCTGATGCTCGGATTCTATCCCCCCGTCAAAGGATCGGTCCGGGTGGATGATCTCCTCCTGCAACGCATCTCTCCCGCTTACTGGCGAAGCCTGTGCGGAGCGGTCATGCAGGAGGGTTATATTTTTTCCGACTCCATTGCCAGCAATATCGCTATGAGCCGGGAGCAGGTGGAGCCGGAAAAGCTCACCCGGGCGATCCGGATCGCCAACCTGACCGAATTCATCGACTCCCTGCCCACCGGGCTACAGACCAAGATCGGCCCGGAGGGGCACGGCATCAGCGAAGGACAGAAGCAACGGATCCTGATCGCCCGTGCTGTGTACAAAGATCCGGAGTTCATCTTCTTCGATGAAGCGACCAATGCCCTCGATGCCAACAACGAACGGGTGATCATAGGAAACCTGAAGGAGTTCTTTGCGGGGAAGACGGTTGTGGTGGTAGCCCACCGGCTGAGTACCGTTAAAAATGCCGATCAGATCGTGGTCCTCGACCAGGGACACATTGTGGAACAGGGAACCCACCAGGAGCTTACAGCCCTCCGGGGAGCCTATTTTGAACTGGTAAAAAATCAACTTGAACTGGGATACTGATATGGAACCACCATCAACCAACCAGGAAACATACAGCCGCGAGGTGGAGGAGATCCTGCACCGGAAACCCGCGCTGCTGGTCAGGCAGGGGATCCTTTTCCTGACGATCCTCATTGTCCTGGTGATCGCCGGATCGTCGTTTATTACCTATCCGGAAAAACTGGCTGCCTCCGTGACTTTCGGCACCATCGCTCCCCATGATTCCTCTGCTTTACGGGGGAAGATCGTTCTGACTTCGGCCGCTGCCTCCATCGTGAAACCGGGACAACCGGTTACGATGCTTCTGCAACCTTCTCCCGAATCCGCCCCTGTTAAAGTAATGGGAACAGTTGCAGCAATGAATCCGATCGGAACAGGAGATTACTATATCGTGGAGATCTGTCCCGATACATCCTGTTCTCTTTCAGGCTACCAGGGAACGGCAACCATTGAAACAGGAGAGATAAGCATCCTTTCCAACATCTTGAACCCGGTTTTAGCAGTGTTCCGGACTGCTGACCGATAGAGCCAGTACATTATGATAAAAATATCAGGTTTGACAAAAGTATTTCAGGCAGAAGATGTCCAGACGAAAGCCCTGAACGAGGTGAATTTCGGGGTTCAGGAGGGAGAGTTTGTGGCGATCATGGGTCCTTCCGGGTGCGGAAAATCCACCTTGCTCAACATCATCGGAATGCTGGATGAGCCCACCGGCGGAAGGTACGAATTTTTGGGACACAGCATCTTCGAACTTCCTGAAAAAGAGCGTACGGCAATCCGGAAGAAACACATCGGATTTGTTTTTCAGAACTTCAACCTGATCGATGAACTGACCATTTTCGAAAATGTCGAACTGCCCCTGATCTACCTGGGGCTACCCACGCCCGAACGCAGGATCAGGGTAACCGAAGTCCTGGAAAAACTGGAAATGGTACACCGGAAGAAGAACTTCCCCATGCAACTCTCCGGCGGGCAGCAGCAACGGGTGGCCGTAGCCCGGGCTCTGGTTGTAAATCCTTCCCTCCTGCTGGCCGATGAGCCTACCGGCAACCTGGATTCTCTTCACGGAGATGATGTGATGAACCTGTTCATCAACCTCAACGATGCCGGTACCACCATCGTGATGGTGACCCACTCGGCCCGTGATGCCGAGTACAGCACCCGCATCGTGAACCTGTTTGACGGGCAGATCGTGTCGGAGAGGTATTAAATACAGGGTCAAGGGTCAAAGGTCAAGGATCTGGCATCCAGGATCTAGATACGGATGGTAAAGATGGTGCTTCCGGGGGAGGATTGGACGGTCATGCTGCCGCCGTGGAGACGGATGATCTGGCGGGAGAGGCTGAGCCCGATACCGGATCCCGATTGTTTGGTGGTAAAGAAAAGAACAAAGATGTCCTCCATCAATTCCGGAGGGATCCCCCTTCCGTTGTCCGATACCTGGATCACCACCTGCTCCTGTGCAGAATGAGCGGAAAGCTCCACAAATGGGATGTCTATCTCATCCAGCGCTTCCGTTGCATTCTTGACCAGGTTAATCAGTACCTGTTCCAGCAGGGAACCATCGGCATTGATAAAAACCGAAGGATGGCAACTGATCCGCAGCTCAATTCCACTGCCGTCGAGCTGGTTCTCAAACAGCTGCATGACCCGTGTAAAGAGGTCTTTGACGTTGACAATCTGGAAATCGGGTTTGGGCAACCGGGTGATGCTCCGGTAGTTCTGGACAAAGGTGATCAGCCCTTTCCCGCGGGAATCGATCAGATCAAGCCCTTTTACAGTTTTTTCTACGATTTCCGGAGTGACCTCCTTCGTCTCAATGAGTGTATTGGTCTCTTTCCGGCGGAGCTTCTTTACGATAGTCCCGACCAGCGTAACAATCGGGGTCATCGAGTTCATGATCTCATGGGTCAGTACCCGGATCAGGCGTTGCCACGATTCAATCTCCCGTTCCTCAAGCTCCGGTTTGATGTTTTGAAAGGAGACCAGGTGAAGCTCTTCGTCCATGGCCTTGAACTTGACCTTCTTGGTGGCCAGCTGGATCAGTTCCCCTTCCAGAATCAGGGAGATCAGCTTCCGATCGTTCGACTCCATATTGATCAGCATCTCGCTGAATCCCTCCTTGATGTTGTTCAGTTTCCTGAGGTTTCGCAGGACCTGGATCCCCAGCATTTTTTTGGCCGCTTCATTGAACAGGTCAACCGACCCATCTGCTTTGAATGAGATCAGGCCGACGGCTGTTTCGTCGACGATGGTCTTGAAATAGTTATTCTGGATCTCGTTTTTCAGCCTCGCCTGTTCCAGTTTGTCGTTGAGCAGGTCGAAATACATGTAGAGCGGACTGAATTCGTCCTGCTGCGTGCGCTTCACGTTCGATGAGGTGACATCTCCGCTGAGGTAAAAGAGGAAAAAATTCTCCAGTTTCTTATTGATGCGATTGAGGTACCGGACCAGCATGACAACCTGGTAGAGGAACAGGGCAAAGAGAATAATGATGACCGAGTAGTTGGGATAGATAAAAAAGGAGAGACACAGTAAAAAGCAGGTCAGCGAGATCAACACCAGCCGGATGGTCAGGTTATAGAAGTACCTCCTAGAGACCATAGCGTTTCATTTTATTGTAAATGGTCTGCCTCGAGATGCCTAATTCACGGGCGGCACTGGTCATATTGCCCATGTGGCGGAGCAGGGCTTTCCGGATGATCTCCTTTTCAAAATCGCCGTATGACCCGTTCATCTCGGTGGGTTGCATGGTCTGTCCCGGCATTTTTTTCAGGTAGAGATCTTCCGGTCTGACCGTATTTCCCTCAGCGAGGATCACTGCTTTTTCGATTGAATGTTCCAGTTCACGGATGTTTCCCGGCCAGGTGTAGGTGCGCATAGCCATCATGGAATCTTTGGAGAACGACATCTTGCCCCGGTCGTATTTAGCCGCACACCGGCCAAGAAAATGAATAGCCATCAGCTCAATATCGTTTCCCCGTTCACGCAGCGGAGGCAGGTCGATCTGAATGGTATTGATCCGGAACAGCAGGTCCTGCCTGAACAATCCCTCCATGACCAGTTTATCGAGGTTCTTGTTGGTGGCGCAGATCAGCCGGATATCGATCGGTACCGCTTTGTTGGATCCCAGGGGAATGATCTGCCGCTCCTGCAGCACATTCAGGATTTTAGCCTGCATGTTCATGGAGAGGTTCCCGATTTCGTCGAGGAAAAGGGTCCCTCCCGAAGCTGTTTCAAACCGGCCTATCCGGTCCTGTTTGGCATCGGTAAAGGCTCCCTTCTTATGGCCGAACATTTCACTTTCAAAAAGCGTGAGGGGAATGGAGGCCATATCCACGGTGATCATAGCTTCGTTGGAACGCGAAGAACGTTTATGTATTTCCCTTGCGATCAAACCCTTTCCGGTTCCATTCTCTCCTGTGATCAAGATGTTCACATCGGTTTTGCTGACCTTTTCCACAATTTCCATTACCCGGCTCATCTGGGGACACTGAACGATGATCTCGGAATACTGCTTATCCAGTTCGGCTGTCAGCTGATCCTGCGTGTTGCGCAGTTTCTCGATCTCTTTGTTCGACTCCCGGAGTTTCAGGGCAGTACGGAGGGTCGCTAACAGCTTATCATTATCCCAGGGCTTTATGATGAAGTCAACCGCTCCATTCTTCATAGCCTTTACAGCCAGTTCAACATCCCCGTAAGCAGTCATCATGATGACACTGAGGGAGGGATCGACCTTCAAAATCTCTTTCAGCCAGTATAGTCCTTCGTTACCTGTAACCACTCCGGCAGAGAAGTTCATGTCCAGTAAGACCAGGTCATACGATTCACCCTGCAGGGTGCTCACAATCAGGTTCGGTGTCTTCAATCCGGTAACCAGGGTAAACTCATCCTCAAGAAATAATTCCAGCGCTTCCAGGATCTCCTTGTTGTCTTCAACAATGAGCAGGTTTCCTTTCTTCGACATAAAGGTTATATTTTACACTTTTTAACTAATAGTGTCCAAATTTAATACATTTATTGTCAAAAATTTTGACACTTGTTAAAAAAAAAATTTACCATTTTGTAACAACAGCCTGATTATCAGGAAAATATTTTTTTGGCCTGATTTTTGATTGTCAGCTGATCCGGCCTCATGAAACACAATGAACAGGCAGAACGAAACCACCAGGAATGTACTGGAAGTGATTCCCGATATCCTTCTATGGATTGATAACAACGGGAAGCTGCTTGATTATCATCCGAACAATCATGCTTTTTTATTCGACCGGGAGGGCGGTGTTGTCGGCCGCCCGCTGGAAGAGGTTTTCAACCGGGATCTCAGCACACAGATACTGGAACTGGCTGCTGCCTGCCGGAAGGAGAATAAACTCCAGGCAGGAGAGCTTACCTGTCGGCTGAACGGTTCTGTGTCACGGTTCGAATGCAGGATTGCTGTGGTTGATAACGACTCACTGATTGCAGGATGGAGAGAGATCACCCACCTGAGTGAGTCCCGGAAAGGAGAACTGATCAAAGGCAACAACAAAGCCACCCTGGTGCTATTAACGGAGAGCTCACTGGATGAGGCGATCGTCCGCTCCTTTGAAATCCTTGGGACAACCTATCAGGCCGACCGGATCACCTTATTCCGAAACCATTTTGATCCCGATACGGGTGAAGTTTTCATGACGCTCCAGCAGGAATGGTCACATGCTGAAATTACCCGTAGTTTGAATAACCTGCAATTTTCGCACGTCCCCTATCATCCTGATTTCTCCCGATTATACAATTCCCTGCAAAAGAACGCGCCGGTTATTGCCATTGCCGAAGATCTGACCGCAGCTGTACAAAAATTCCTGGCCCAGATGGAAATCCGGTCGGTGGTTATTATGCCGGTAAACGTCCGGAACCTCTTCTGGGGATTCCTGGGGATCGGCGATTGCCGGTCGCCCCGTGTGTGGAAAGAGGAAGAGATAGGTGCTTTGAAGGCCATCTCCGTCATCCTGGGAGCCGTGATTCAGAAGCATCAGGACCAGGAAGAGCTGACGATTGCCAGATTGCGTGCGGAGGAATCCGACCGCCTGAAAACCTCCATCCTGGCCAACATCAACCATGAACTCCGCACCCCTATGACCGGCATCCTGGGATTCTCCGAAATCCTTTGTGAATGCCTGGAGCAGTCGGAAACCCGCCTGATGGCTAAAAACATCCAGATCTCCGGCCGCCGGCTATTGGCAACCCTTAACAGCATGATCGAGTTGTCGCAGTTTGAAGCTAAAAAGGCGTTGTTCAAACTGATGGAGACCAAGCTCAACGAACTGATCCTGATGGCCTGCGAACCACACATCACGGCCGCCAAGCAAAAAAAACTCGGCTTCGAGATCTATATGAACGAATCGATCTTCTCCTTTATTGATGAAAATCTCTTTACACAGATGCTAAACCATATCCTGGAGAACGCGGTGAAGTTTACCCATTCCGGTACCATTACCGTTGAGACAGGAAACGAGTGGGATGCCGGCAAAACCTGGTCGTGCATTCGTGTGAAGGACACCGGTCAGGGTATCCCGGAGGAGTTTCATGAATTGATTTTCGAAGAGTTTCGTCAGGTGAGTGAGGGCTATAACCGCAGTTTTGAAGGTAGCGGACTGGGACTTACCCTCTCCAAAAAGATTGTGGAACTGATGAATGGCAGGCTGACCCTCACCAGCCATCCGGATCAGGGAAGCACCTTCACCATCTGGTTACCCTCCAGTCAGGTAAGTAGTCCCGACTTCAAATCCAGCATCATAGAGGCAGAAATCCTGCCTGAGGTCCCCGAATTCCCAGTTCAGGTAACCAGTGCCGATCTTCCATCCATCCTGGTAGTAGAAGACAACCGGTTGAACAGCGATCTGATCCAGATCTACCTGCGCAATCAGTACAACTGCGATGTGGCAGGAGATGGGGAAATGGCCGTGGAAATGTCCCGGAATAAACAGTATGCCTCCATCCTGATGGACATCAACCTGGGTCCGGGAATCGACGGGATGGAGACCACCAGGCGGATACGTACGCTGAGCGGTTACAGCCATATTCCCATCATTGCCGTAACCGGATACACGATGGACTCCGATAAGGAGGAGATCATAAATGCCGGCTGTTCCCATTATCTGGCCAAGCCGATCAACAAAACCGAACTTTCCACCCTCATCACCAGCCTGGTCGGAAAGAAAGAGCCACGGCTTTCAATCCCCGGATAATTTCCTACTTTTACAGGGTTAAATGGTTGCCATGAAGAAATTCCCGCTGCATTGGCAGATCCTTGTTGCCCTGATCCTGGGGATCCTCTTCGGAGCCTTCCTGAGCGATTATACGAACTACGTCGACTGGATGGGAGATCTCTTTCTCCGGGCGCTGAAGATGATCATCATTCCGCTGATCATGAGTTCCATTATTTCCGGAGTGGCCAATATCGGGTCGGCAGAAAACCTGGGCCGGCTGGGGCTGAAGACCCTCCTCTATTATGCTGTCTCTTATCCACATCCGCAGCTGCCGACCAATAGAGAGGGTGCATTTTCTACGTGTGCACGTGCACTCACAAAAACACGG
>QYQJ01000086.1 GCA_007280875.1 Bacteroidota bacterium | reverse complement strand
TCAACGTACGTGTAACCTCAAAGAACCGGTCATCATCCAGTTCCCTCACTTTACGTAACATGTACACTATTTGCTTCGGAGAACCATGTTCGAGGATCTGGGCAATTCCTCCGATCACTGATTCGTTGGAAAGGTCGATCCCTTTCCGCCTGTCTTCTCCCTTTGCCTGCCCGATCTTAAGTTTGAAAGATTTAAGGTACTCACGCCGGACCTTGTAGGCAAAATACCCCCACACCACCAGCAGGAATAAAATGATCAGGCTAATGTATCGGGTCGAAAGGTCAAATCCGGAAACGACAAAAATCAGGATCAATCCACCGATTCCGGTGGCAGCGCAATCGATGAAAACATCTATAAAACTCTTGGTCTGGTTCTTAATCTCCGATGGAATCGGCAACGCCAGGAGCTCCGTAGAGGCTTTATTAATTGACTGTTTCAGGCTTCCGTCACTCATCTTAAGAAAGATGGCCGCCCATAGTTCCGGGATAAACAATACCACGAATGCTCCAAGCATAATCCCAAAAGGAAGGAAAAAGAGGGAACTCCCCACCCCGAATACGCCCACCACACGACGGGTAAGGAATAACTGAATCAATAGTGAGAGAACATTGAAGTTGGAGAACCAGAAGCCAAAAAAAGCAGTTAACTCATCAGGATCTGCAATAGCAGCTGATGCAATAGCGCTGAACTGGTAATCTACCAGTTTGGCAACAATGACACTGATGCCGATAATGCTGGCCAGGTAGGTCAGATGCCGGGAGTGGCGGATCAGGGAGAAGGGGTGGTTCCCAAATCCTTTCAACCTTTTTTTCTGTACAAAATCCGACTGGACTCCCTGGACATTCTGTTTCCATAGTTTGTTGATAATCGGGATACAAAGGGATAGGAATAGTGCTGAAAGGAAGAGCAGGTTCTCACTGGTCACTGCCTGAGCCAGTACCGAAGTCAGGTATCCTCCGAAGATCCCACCGGCTATCGCTCCGGAACCGATAAAGCCAAACAGTCGTTTCGCTTCACGTGAATTGAAGATAATGTTCGCCAGAATCCAGAATTGAGAAGTGGCGAGGACAGCAAAAATTGCTACCCAGATATAAAAGAGAAACAGGATCCACCCTTCAAGGAAGCCAATATGCAATAATACCCCGAAGATGACCAGGATAATAACTGAAGAGATCAGCGTACGGCGAATGATCCGGTTTAACGTTATACGGGAGAGAAACCTGGCATAGATTACTGAGAAACCCGCTGCAAACAGAGCAACCAGCACGAATGCTTCCGGCAGGTGCTCCGCTCCTATTTTTGAGAGAAAAAGTCCGTTCACCGATGCCTTGACGATCATCAGTGTGGATATTATCAGAAAGATATAGAGCTGCATCAGGATGGCGCGATTGAATTCCCCATCCCGGACATCGAAAGCACGCTTTAGAAAAGGTTTAGTCAGTTGTTCTAATGCAGCAAGCACTAATTCATCTTCTTATCAGGATTCAAAGACGGGTAGGAACGCAGCACATCCTCTACGACATAGGCAAGATCGCGGATAATTTTTTCACCGTCAGGGTCTTCAACAAGAGCAACCATGATATATTTATGTCCATCTCGCTCCCATACCAGGATGGAGTCGGAATGGAAATTCTGCCACGACCCCGATTTCCGGTATAATTTCGCCTTTGGAGCAATCTTCTCCAATGAATTTACAAACTTATGGTGAAGTTCCGGATCACCCATCATCTCCAGCATCTGTTTCGAACGGTCGTAGCTGACCAGGCGGCCAAAGGCAAGCATATAGTAAAACCTGCATACCTGAGAAACAGTGGCCGCATGGCTTAATCCTTTGATGTGTTCAGGATACCGGTCACCGAATTTCGAGTAACGCTTCCCCACCCATAAGCCGCCGCCATAGTCATCATCGTACAGATCATATTTCGGATCCGTCAGAACGCTCTCAATTTTCTTGAAACCAAGGCGGTCCATCATCCGGGTTGCCGCTTCGTTGTTGGAACGACTGATCATACTACGCATATCCTGCCTTACATCAGGAGTTTCTTCCAGTTCCCCTTTCTCAAGCGCATCTTCAGCCGCCAGCAGGATGGCAATTTTTGGAAGGCTGGCCGCATACATCATCACATTCCCGTTGACACGGGCATATTTTGCCTGATAGGGATCCCGAAGGTCTACTATTCCGATCGCCATTTTCTTCTGGTTGATCAGCCTGTTCCATTTCGGTTTTGCATATAGTTTCCGGATGAGTTCCTTTTGGAGTTTTTCGTCAACAAGTGTACGTAACGGTTTCAGACTATCCTGGATAACAAATGGCAATGAGTCAGACAACCGGGCCTGTTCCTTTTGCTGGCCGCAGGCTGTCGAAACAAACATTACAGATGTGAATACAAACCAGAGAAGATGTATGTTCATCCCATTCATTAATTATATAAGTAACTCATATTATTTTGAAAAAGTATTTCAGTTATTATTCCTTCTTGATCTGCACAATCTTCCCATTATCGCTAATGCGAATGATATTAGACAGGTTGTTATTCGAAACACTCCATCTGTAAACCGAACCGGACATGCCAGGTGCCTCAATGCGCTCTTTGTACTCGGACCATTTCCAGGTGTTAAACTCAGAATTCTGAAACGTACTTTCAATCTCATCTTTACTCCTTAATCAGTTTCCTTTTTGCTTCCCAATTCTCACCAATTATCCGGATCATAAAAATCCCATTCGAAAGCTTGCTCATATCTATCTCATTTATCCCACCCTTTAGCTCCCTTTGCAAGACACACTCTCCTATTATGTTATATACCTGCATTTGTACTTTCTTTGTCTCCTTGGAATCAACATAAACTCTATCGGTTGCAGGGTTGGGATATAGTTGGATGTCATCCTTATTTTTTAATTCATTATTCAAGCCAGCCGGCGAATTTCTTACACACCGAACACTAAAACCGTATACCTTTCCATTATCGTAATACGGATAGATATTGGCGCTGGCATGGTATATATTCCGATCCCAGGCGCTGTTCGAATTGTACTCTGTTGCAGACCAACCAATAATCGTTGCCAACTTTTTTCATCTTGCCTCCTGCAACACTGAGCCCCCCCATATAATCCGATAATACGGTCCATTCTGCATCAGTAGGCACATGCCAGTTTGAAGGACAAAGCTGACGGTTGTCGTTTACTGCAAACCAGTTATACAACAGACCATATACCGAGGCATGAGCTACAGAATCATTATTGTAATAGCATCTTCCGCCCGTTATCAGATCACCCCAGGCAACATTGTCAGGCACATTGGGTATGATGTCCCCATTCTGATAATTCGTGGTCCTCAGATTCTCTTGCATCCAAACCTGTGCCCCAATCGTAACGGTGTTGTATACATTCCCATCGTAATCCGTCACAGTGGGTTGCGCATAAGGTTTAAATGCAATCAATGCAAATCCTGTAATAAGGAAAATTGTTTTCATGTTCATTTTGTCAGTGTTTATCGTGCTGACTCTGCACTTTTAACTGTTATTTTGATTAAAATTTAAACTCCAATCGCATGTTATCAATCTTATCTTTGAATCAGTAGTTTCTGTTTTTCAGTCCACTCTTTGGATTTGATTTCAACCGTGTAACTTCCGTTTCTTAAATCCCCGATATTAATTTGTTGATGGTTTTGTTTCAGCATTTCCGACCTGACTGATATACCCATCATGTTGTAAATTGTAATCTCCGGATCTTCCCTGTTTGTGGTAGTGATATCTATGGTTACTATATGAGAGGCAGGATTTGGGAACAACCTGAATAACGATTTTTCGGAATTTTGTTCAGGCACACCGCTGGATGACTGCGAATATTTTATAGTGGCAAAATCAAAATGAGTTCCGCTTCCGGCACTATATCCTGTTACGTATACGTTTCCGGAAGCATCTGTTTTTACAGAAATTGCAGCATCGCTAAATGCTGGTCCATTATAGGCTTGCAACCATTGCTGAACACCGGATGAATTATATTTTATGGTAGCATAACCACCACCATTTCTAGAATAACCCGTAATATAAACATTGCCTTTTTCATCCGGAACAATCTCATATGGCACATCATCACCCGGATTAGCCGTATTTCCATTATATCTCTGCACCCATTGCTGAACGCCTGATGAATTATATTTTATAGTAGCATAGTCGTAACCTGTCCCCATTCCACCACTTCTTCCGGTAACAAATACATTTCCGGAATTATCCACTGCAATTGAATATGCGTCATCCCAGGCTCCGGCCGGTCCTTCATACCTTGCTTCCCACTCCTGAATCCCTGAGGGATTGTATTTTACAGTCAAAAAGTCATTGTTATTATAACTGCCTTCACTGGAACCGGTTACATACACATTCCCCAAATCATCCAATGCAATTGATTTCGGCTCGTTACATAGATCAGGACCATTATAAAATGTCGCCCATTGTTTTATACCGTCAGAGTTATACTTGATTGTCACATAATTTGAATAAACAGGATCTCCTAAATAACCCAGACCTGTTACATATACATTGCCTGCATTATCTACTTTCATTGCAGCTATATTCTTTCCTTCATAGGGCAGTTCACTTGTTTCCCAAAGCGGGACGCCTGCTGAATTGTATTTTATTGTTGTGAAATGCATCCCATAACCCTCTTCAGCATGACCTGATACATACACAAAACCCGATTCATCAACAACAATTGAAGCTGGCTCACCTCCACCAAGCGGAGCATATCTTTGCAGCCATTGCTCCTGACCGGCTGAGTTGTATTTTATGGTTACCCAATTAAAGTATCCATACTGATTCCCCGTACTGCTACCTGTTACATATATATATCCAAGGTTATCCACTGCTATCGCATTGGCTTTGTCTACATTGTCAAGTGGTCCATTATAGGTTCGAACCCACTGTTCGATGCCTGATGAATTGTATTTGATCGTTAAGAAATCATCATCATAACTATAGGATTCAGTTTTTGTGGTTCCTGTTATGTAAACATTGCCCGAACCATCAATTGCCATGGAACTGGGTATATCTATTCTACTGCCGGAACTATTGTATCTTGCCACCCATTCCTGTGTAACCTGGGCATTAATAATGGAGAAGTAAATACACTGCAACAGTAGGGTCATGAATAGTTTTATTTTCATTTTCATTTCGTCAGTGATTATCGTGCTGACACCGCACTTTTAATATTATTTCATTTATTAAAGTCAATATCGTGTTGTTTCTGGTGGTTGCATATAAATGATATGAACGTGAATAGCAAAAAAAAATTCATAATTGACCAGCAGACTTTAATCAGTATCCAAAGCCTTGATGTTCTTAAGACAGAAAAGAATCCCGGCCTGAGCCGGGATTCAAACAGATAATCAGCCAATCACACTACCTGAGTTTGATCTGACTCGCTCCCAGATAGGTATCGTTATTATACACTTCAATGGTGTATATCCCGGGGCGAAGTTTCGCTTCCGGTTTATAGATCACACTGTACCGTTTTGTTTTAATGGGGGCCCCTGTAAGTGACGAACTACCGGCTAATAACTCCGTGGATAGGCCCAGGGTTTTCAGTGTAAAGTTTTTATCCGTTCTGGAATCAACCATTGCCCCATTGGGTTTTATAATCTTGAAATGAACCTGGACCTGGATGTTGATCGGAATATCAAAATCGGCTTTGAGCTTACTTGTGCGTCTTGCAACTACCGTCGGCTTGTCCATTTTTCCTTTCATGGCTTCGATTAGAAAATTATTGGCCAGCACTGCCTGCATCATCTGGATGTTGGCAGTCAGTTCCCGGTTCTCACCCTGAAGACCGAAGACGGTATTATTCAAGGCAATGTTCTCCTGTGTCAGGTTATCCAGCTTTTCAGTAAGCGTCACGACCTGAGCTGACAATTCATCCTTCAGAGCCTGAATTTCCCGGAGTTTCTCCTCAATCGCTTTTCTATCCTTATTCTCCCTCATCAGCCGGTTCAATTCAGACTGAGCAACCGTAAGCTTGCTGATTGCCTGTGTCAGCTGGGCATCTAGTTCTCTGTTCTTTCCCTTCATTCCTGTTAAGGTCTCCGTCAGATTCCCGACCTCCTGTTGCAAGGCATGCTTCTGTGCCAGCAGGGTAATTCCCTTACTTTGTTCCTGTATTACTGAATCATTCAGTTTTCTGTTCTGGAAAAAAAATATTCCAGATAGAATCAGAGCCAGTACGAAGAGTATTCCGGCTCCTGTGGCAATCCATTTTGATTTTTTCCTAGTTGTTTGCATGGTTTGATATTACTTTGGGTTAATGATGACACGACAAAAGTATTCCGGCCGAATTAAGATCCTATTAACCCGGAATTAAAAACGAATTAGAAACCGGTCTTTCATTTATCTCTTGCGTATCTTTGCTATCAATACCAACCCATTATGAAGATATTACTGGTCGAAGATGATCAGAAGGTAGCCTCATTCATCAACCGGGGGCTCTCTGAACAGCTGTTTCACATCGACATTGCCAGGGATGGTCTGGAGGGGGATCTGATGGCCCGGCAGGGAGACTATGACCTGATCATACTTGACATTCTGCTGCCAAAACAAAGCGGTATCGAATTGTGTAAAATCATCCGCAGCCGGGATTATAAAGTGCCGATCCTTATGCTCACAGCCCTGGGGAGTACGGATGATAAAGTGACCGGGCTTACTGCAGGAGCGGACGACTACCTCGTTAAACCATTCGAATTTAAGGAATTATTAGCGCGTGTCAAGGCCTTGCTACGCCGCCGGAATGAAACAACACAGGCCACCCTGCTCAAGTTCGAAGGAATTGAAATGGATACTCAGGCTAAAACCGTTTCCCGGGACGGAATCAAGATCAGTTTGACAGCCAGGGAGTTCAAACTTATGGAATACCTGCTCAGAAACCGCGGCAGGGTAGTTTCGAGACTCGACATTGAGGAGAAGGTCTGGGATTTCTCATTCGACCACGGGACCAACGTAGTGGATGTCTACATGAATTTCCTCCGGAAAAAAATAGATAAAAATTTTAACCGGAAACTGATCCATACGGTAGTGGGAATGGGCTTCATCCTGAAAACACCTGACTGATATGAGCCTCCGGTTCCGGATCACCCTGCTGTTCGTGGTCATTGTTGCCATACTCCTTTCCATATTCTCAATTTATGTCTATTATGTTACGGTCAGTATCCGGACCAATGCCTTTTATGACAGATTATGGGAACGGGTCGATATCGCCACGCAGATTCTGAACGAATCGGGCAGCATCGATCTGGACAGCATTCAACCCTCACTGCGTAATAAGTACTGGACGACGCTACCGGAAGAAGAGATTGTCATCTTTAAAAGTGATAAAAACTTCTTTTACATCAATGAATACTATCCGGTTCAATTCGATTACTCAAAAATTCGCAAACGGATTGACCAGGGTCTGGAAGTAGAGATGCAGATCGGGTTACGACAGTTTGTAGGATGTACTAAACTGATCGGCAATCAGTATTCAGATATCATCGTCTCTGCCTTTGATAAAAACGGGAGACGACTACTTAATAACCTTAAACTCACGCTATTCACTGCTTATCTGGCCGCTCTGCTACTGATCGTTCTGCTGGGACTCTATTTTTCAAAAGAGACCTTCTCCCCCATCGCAAAGATCATCAATGCAGCAGAAAAAATCAGCGGAAGCGGGCTGCATCTGCGGGTACCCACACCAAAGGGGAAAGGCGAATTGGTTAAACTGGCCAATACCATAAACGAATCACTCTCACGGATTGAAACCGCTTTCCAGATGCAAAAGAGCTTTGTATCTCATGCTTCCCATGAACTCAGGACGCCTGTCACCGCCTTCACGGGGGAATTGGAACTTGCGCTGATGAAGGAAAGAAGTCCGGACGAATACCGGGCCGTGATCTCCTCTGCGCTTGAGGATGGCCACAGGTTGTCTCACCTGATCAATCAGTTATTGCTCTTTGCACAAACAACGGGAGCTCAGGAAATACACACAAGGCAAAAACTCAGGATGGATGAACTGGTTCTGGACCTGCTTGAAAAAATGAGTCAGAAACCAGTTCATCGTGAAATCGGGTTTTTATTTGATGAAACGGAATTGGATGAGCATATCCTGCTCGTTGAAGGGAATGAACAACTTCTTTCGATTGCGGTGGGGAACGTGCTTGACAATGCACTTAAATACTCACCCGAAGGAAGCCAGGTATCGGTGAAATTGATGCCGGAGAAACCATTCATAACGGTATGCATCCAGGACCACGGTCAGGGTATCTCTTCCAGCGATATGGAACATATATTCGAACCATTCTACAGGTCGGAAAAAGCGCTGATAGTTCCAGGATTTGGAATCGGATTATCGCTAACCCGCCGCATTGTTGAACTGCACCATGGCAGCCTAAAGATCCAAAGTGAAATTGGTGCCGGGACCACTGTGTTCATAAGGGTTCCGTTCATTCAGGAGACATCTCTCTAATGGATTTTTAATTTCCAGTTAAAGAGATTTTAATATCCCGCGTTTACTTTTGCCGGACAACAACGGCTCATGTGCGGGATTTCCGGTTTTTTCGATTCCACCCTTTCCACTTATCAGGCAGGCGCAACTGCATCCAAGATGCTTGATTCGATCAGCCACAGGGGACGGGATAACTCAGCTTTTTTTACTGATCTTCCCATGACCCTGGCTCATAACAGGCTGGCGATCATCGATCTGACACCGGAAGCAGATCAACCGATGGAGGATATGAATACCGTTATCGTACTCAACGGAGAGATCTATAATTATCTTGAGCTCAAAGATATTCTTCAGGAGAAAGGATACCGGTTCGCAACCAGATCCGACACAGAGGTCGTAATTGCAGCCTACCATGAATGGGGAGAACATTGCGTCGATCATTTTGTGGGCATGTGGGCTTTTGCCATCTGGGACAGACGAACAAGATGCCTGTTTTGCAGCCGTGACCGATTCGGTATCAAACCATTTTATTACATTTTCCGGGATAACAAATTGTACTTCGCCTCAGAGTACAAGGCGCTGAAGTTAACTCCGTTGTTTTCCAATGAGATCAATGAAAAGCAGGTTATCCGGGGTCTTCAACTCGGCTGGCTGTTCTACGAAGAGGAGACCTATTTCACCTGTATAAAGAGACTTCCGGCAGCCAGTAATCTGACCTTCGACGGCACGGATTTTACGATTTCCCGATACTGGAACCTGGATCTGACCAAAAAAAGTGAACTCTCTTTTGAAGAGAAGCGGAAGGAATTCCGCCGTTTATTCTTTGACTCGATCAAACTTCACCTGCGAAGTGATGTCAGGATCGGCACCTGTCTGAGCGGCGGGATCGACAGCTCATCAGTCGTATCCGCCATCAGTGCACTCTTTCCGGAACAGCCCATTGACACCTTCACGATTTACTACGACGGGGACAACGAGGTGGATGAGCGTCCCTGGGTGTATGAGGTGGCGGCCAGATATCCCAACATACATCCGCATTATTACATGCCAAAGGAATACGAAATCCTGGATGCATTTAAAGAAACGCAGTTTTTTGCAGATGTTCCGCTGGCAAGTTCTTCTCCTGTTTCCCAGTACCTGTTGATGAAGATGGCCTCAGCGGAAGGGGTCAAAGTGCTGCTTGACGGTCAGGGCGCCGATGAGTTCCTGGCAGGATACCTGCATTCGTTCGACAGGCTGATCGGTGAAATGTTTCATGATTTTCAATGGATTGATGCATTTCGCATGCTGCTTGACCATAAATTCATTCACAGGCAACCCTTCAGTACCCTGGGATACCAGCTTATGAAAAGCATCCTTGCCAGTGTTAAGGACGAACAGGAGATGTACTTTCTTGCATTTAAACACAAGCAGAAGCAGATCACAAAAAACCTGCATGTAAAACCGCCTTTTGAAATCCTTTCGCACCCTGCTGCCAAGCGGTTCGATGAATTCCTGCACGGGCTTGTCTTCACAACCAGCCTCCCTACGCTGTTGCATTATGAAGACCGGAACTCGATGGCTTTTTCCATTGAATCCAGGGTTCCGTTTCTGGATCACCGGTTGGTGGAATTCGCCTTTACCCTCTCAAATGAGGACAAGATCCACCGGGGAGTGACAAAATACATTCTCCGGGAGGCTATGAACGGGTCACTCCCCAGCGCCATCTATAACCGGCACGATAAAAAAGGATTCATCACACCGGGAGAGGACAAATGGTTACGGGGCCCTTTGAAAGGTCTTCTGGATATCAACCTGGGTCGACTGGATTTCATCAATCAAAAAGTAGTGAAGCAGGTGGTGGAACGGTACAAGGCGGGTGGGAACAACAGCACACTGGTGTGGCGCCTGGCAACGCTGAACCATTGGCTGAAGAACATATAGTTTCATTGCTCAATATTGCACATCATTGCGCATCATTACACATCATTGCGCATCATTGTACTTGATTCGTCTGCTAGGAGAGCGGGACCGTGAAGATAAATGTGCTGCCTTTGCCCTCTTCGCTCTCAGCCCAGATCTGGCCTCCGTAGATTTCGACGAACTCTCTGCAAAGGACTAATCCTAAGCCGGTTCCGGTCTCGTTAGAGGTTCCCAACCGGCGAAATCCTGAATCAATCCTGAAAAGATAATTCAGATCTTTATTCGAAATACCCACACCCTGATCAATCACCGCTAGTCCGATAAATCCGGGAGGCACTCTATCCGATTCCGAAGACGGAAAAACACATATCCTGACTTGCTTACCGACCGGTGAAAATTTCAGTGCATTGGAAACCAGATTGCGCAGGATCGTTTTTATCATGTTTTTATCGGCAAAAACGGTTGTACTTTCGGGGATCTCAACCTTCACCCCGATCTCTTTCTTCTCCAGGTTCAATTTGTTATCATGGATGATCTCAAATGCCATCAGTCCGATATCCAGACGTTCGGGATGGAATTCAATGCCCCCCAGCTGGATTCGAGACCAATCCAGCAGGTTTTCCAACAGTCTGTATACATTGGACAAGCCATCTACGATGCGCCGGATAAATAGTTGGTGTTGTTCGGGAGAGGAGGTTGTATACTCATCCTGTAATAATTTTGAAAAGCCAAGAATGGCACTGAAGGGACTTTTCAGGTCATGGGCTATGATGGAGAAAAATTTATCCTTATTCGAGTTCAATTCGCGCAGTTTGCTTTCAGATTCCCTCAGGCGGTTTTCTATGAGACTTCGTTTGTTTGACTCATCTTCCAGTTGATCCAGCATCTCATTCAGCGACAAGGCGATAGAACCAATCTCATCATGAAAATAGACAGGTACCCGTTCTTTGATCTTGCCTCTGGTCCGGTTTAACATGACGATCTTCATAGCTTTAGCGGGAACGAGAATAAACCGGCGTATCGTAAGATAGATAAAAAAAGCTATCAGGATCGTTGAAAAAGCCAATCCTACAGCCATCAGGATGATGGCTTGCCTCAACTCATACATAAACGAACTCACATTAAGGTCCAACAGCAGCGCTCCGGAACCTATCATTCCTGCACTTCCCTTGAACCGGGTCACCGTAAGGGAAGCAATATAAATGAATGAATCGTCGGTACGTCTTTCAAAATGATATCCCTTCTTAGCAGTTGCAGAAGCACGCAAAAATGGCCTCTCGGGAAGATTGGAGATGAATGAAATATTTTTATCTATCCATTGGACACGGGAGGAGGCGAACACTGTTGGCGGATTGCCAGCTACGGTAACGATCAGGTTGACATCGGGTTCGAGGTTCAGTGTGGTAACCAGGCGTTGAATCTGCCGAGGGTCCCTAAAGACATCACTGGAATAGATGATCAAACTGGCAATGGTCTCGGCCCGTTTTTTAATCTCTTCATCAAACGAAGTTACCAGGTACCGATAGAAGATCCAGAAAGTAAAACCAAAGATAATAAACGAGATTGAAATAAGCGGTATAAGTATTTTCAGCCTCATGGATAATCTCAATGAAAAGGGAATGATTTTAGCCATTCTTTTTCAGTATAGATAAAGCCCTGGTGACCGGTCCCTGATTGATGATTTCTTTTACGATGATATTTCGTTGTACCACTCCTGTCTCCCTGAGTATTTCAAGGGCTGCTTCCGAAGCCCTGATTAATTTTCCGTCAGGTGTAAAATACTGGATCTGGTTTTCTAATGGCTCCACTGACATTCCAATATAGGCCTCCTTTAAATCCCTTACGGATATTTGCTCATGGTCGGCTATAATCGCAAGGGCTTCTTCCGGATGATCCCGGGTGTATAGAATCGCCCGGTTGATGCCTTGAATAATTTTTGCCAACTCATCGGTGCGTTCGCCGATAACATTCTCGTCTGCGATCAACACATCGACAATGTAACCAGGGATCTGAGAACTATTGAACAAAATATTGGCCTCCCCGCTATTCAGGATCTTTACCGATGTCGGGGGGTAGGTGCAAATGGCATCCACTTCCTGGCTCTGAAAACTATCCTTCATTCCGTTTTGGGCCATGGGAACCAGTATTACATCCGATAACTCCATCTGGTTATGTTTCAACGCCAGGTTAATGGTGAGCAAATCCAATGACGCAGGCTCTACCCCAACTTTTTTCCCTTTCAGATCAGAAATCGTTTGAATCGGTTTTTTCCCTAAAATGACATCGGCTCCATTCGAAAAATCAGCGACATAGAAAGCCTGTGGGGATTTGTAGGAATTTTCCCGGATAATCAACAATTCCACAATCGTACCGGCAAGAATATCAATCTGACCACGTTCAAACGCTCTTCGTGAATCACTCAGTGACACGAAATCGAATAAATCAATATTCAGGCCTTCTGCTTTAAAAAATCCTTTTTGTTCAGCCAGATATATAAACTCATAACCAGGCCATAAAACCATGCCCATGCGAATGGTGGGCAACTCCTTTTTACAGGCCGGAAATGAAAGCACGAGAGCAAGGAGAACAACAGTGCCAGGCCAGATTATTCTGCCAATATTATTCATGCCGCTATGATTTGGATTACATCTCTGTATAAAGAAACTTTCCTGTTATGAAAATTCCCTATCAAAATCAAATGTACATGTAATCCACCGGACTACACACAGACGGATAAAAATCCAGTCCGCTACTCCAGCGCTTTCCGTGCTCGAAGCACAATCGTATATTAGCG
>QYQJ01000003.1 GCA_007280875.1 Bacteroidota bacterium | reverse complement strand
TCTTTGAGGTTATCAAAGGCAAACTGTCCCATTTCCCTGATGTCGGTGATGGTGAGGTAGCGGTTATGGAAGATCATATCGGTGTCGATGTCATCCTGATTGATGATCCAGACACGACCCTCAACCACCGTTTGCTTTTCGCTTTTCGCTTTTCGCTGCTCGCTTTTTACTGCCCACTGCCCTTGCTTCGCTTCGCTCGCAATGACATTACTGCCCACTGCAGGCTTAAAAACGGCAGGTTGCTCCGGGATCTGATCCGGTGTCGTAATATACCCGGACACAGCAGAAGCCGCTACAACAGCCGGTGAAGCCAGGTATACAAAACCTTTTCCTTGTTTCCCTTCGAAATTCCGGTTCCCGGTGGAGATGGTCACCTCACCGGGACCATTTTGGCCGACCTGACCGGCTGCACACCCTGCACACCCGGCATTGGAAACCATTGCGCCGGCATGCTTGAAGATCCGGATCAATCCCTCTTCCAATGCTTGATTCCAGATCGAATCGGTAGCCGGAACGATCTTCAGGACCACCCCGGGGGCTACAGTTTTATTCTTCAGGATGGCCGCCGCAACCCGGAGATCTTCTATCCGGCCGTTGGTGCAGCTTCCGATGAATCCGGAATCGATTTTCGTTCCCCTGACAGATGCCACTGCCGTGTCGTCATGTGGATGGCCCGGACGAGCCACCATCGGAACGAAGTTGGTAAGATCAATGTCGAAGCTGCTGCTGTATACGGCGTCAGGATCAGCACACATCGGATCGTAGTTCTTGCCGGTTCTTTCCTTTAGTTCTGCCAGCAGGGTGGGTGTAGTGGGGAACAGGACGATGATTGCTCCCATCTCCGTTCCCATGGAGGAGATGGTGATCCGTTCATCAAGAGTTAGTTTCTCCGTCTCCTCCCCGTAAATCTCGACCGAGTACCCCAGTAACCTGTTAGCTCCGAAAATGGAGAGCAGGTTCAGTATAATATCCTTGGCCGTCACGTCTGCCGGCCGTTTTCCGAAGAGGTTAATCCGGACCGACTCCGGCACTTTGAACCAGACTTTTCCTTTCGCCCAGGTAGCTGCTATATCCTGATCGCCCATCCCCTGCCCGAAAGAGGCAATGGCCCCCATGATGTTGGCATGAGAATCGGTAGAGACAAAGGTGCTACCGGGCCACGCCAGTCCGTTGTCGATGGCCAGGTGAGTCCCCACACCTGCATGTACATCGTACACCGGGATCCCTTTCTCCCGCGCATACTGCCGGCAGTACTGCTGATTGGCAGCATATTTCTGATCGGATCCTCCCGGGTTACAGTCGAACGTGAATACCGTTTTTGACACATCCTCCACATCCAGGCCGTGATCCAGGAGGTTCTTCACCACATTGGCCCCACCAAAATCACGCGCCGCCCGGGTGTCAATCAAAACATCCACAATATCACCCGGCTTCACGACCTGCTGATTTGTATGGGATACGATTATTTTTTCGATAATGGTCATGCGTAATTCGTAATTCGTAATTCGTAATTTATTTAAGTCTTTCCCTGAACGGCTCAAACGTCATAAAATCCGCATGGTGCACGATGTACGCCTCGACGGTCCGTTTCACCATGTTGCCTTCGCCGGCATGGGTAGCGATGATATGGCAGACGGAGGGGGGGACGTCGCACTGTTCAGCCAGCGACACACCGGAGAATGGATGGCGGAGGTACCTGCCGTAACTCCCCTGGAAAGATTTTCCGTTCTCATCCAGTTCGTATTCCAGCAACTTCCCTACGTCCGCCAGGATGGCGCCGGCGATTAATACATCCATGTCTATAGGCATGTCGCTGCCGAAGAATTCAATCATCTTCAGCGCTGATTCACGGGCTACATGCACTACACAACGTTTGTGTGCCATAAATGAGACCTGCATGTCGGGACCGGCCAGTAGGGTAAAGGGGATCCGTTCCAGGTCGGCCGGAGTCAGAATGCTCCGTTCCAGAGCCAGTTCCCAGGTTCTGGCTGTTTTTTCACGCAGATCTTCGTCAGCGATCCACATCAGCTCCGGCCAAAGGGTTAATACTTCGTTTGTCATACTTTTTGTATTACTGCCTCTGCCATCTGCTGCGTACTGGCGGCTCCCTTGTCACATACATCCTGTTTCCCGGGGAGTTTCATTATATCGTAGGTTTTTACCTTTCCTTCCAGTATTACATCCGCTACGGCCCGCTGGATCCGGTTGGAGATCTCAGATTCCCCGAGGTGGTCCAGCATCATACAGGCTGACAGGATCATGGCAATAGGATTGACGATGGAGGGATGGTAACCGGCATACTTGGGTGCCGATCCATGGGTGGGCTCAAAGACCGATATCTCAGGACCGATATTGGCGCTGCAGGCAAATCCAAGTCCGCCTACCAGTCCCGCAAAACCATCCGATACGATGTCACCGAACATATTCCCTGCAACGATCACGTTGTAATGTTCAGGGTTTTTTGTCAGCCACATCATCTGGGCGTCGATGTTGGTGTCGTTCACATAAATGCCTGGATATTCTGATTTTGCCAGGTCCTGTGCGATCTTCAGCATCATGCCGGAGGTTTCGCGGATTACATTGGGCTTTTCACAGACCGTTATAGCATTAAACCCTCTGGCCTTGGCGTACTCGAACGCTGCCCGGACAATCCGGGTGGTGTATTTTTTTGTAAATATGCGCGTGGAAACTGCAAGTTCCGGACGCGGACACCAATCAAAATTCTGCTTGAACTTCGGATGGGTCATCAGGGCATCGTAAACCTGATCTGGAGGATTGGTCCATTCCACGCCACCATAAAGCCCTTCGGTGTTTTGCCGGAAGATCATGGTATCGATCATCGGTTCCTCAATGGTGTCGCCGAATCCCCGCCGGATGAAGTTGAGCGGGTTCCCTTTGAAGGTCCGGCAGGGACGCATGCAGATGTCGAGATCGTAGCGTTGACGCATGCTGACGATAGGACTATAATAGACATACCCCTTATTTTTCAGGTCGGCCGAAAGTTCAGCTTCGGCTTTGTCCTTCGGTTTGGATGTGATGGCGCCAAAGAGACCGATCTTGTGCTCTTCGAGTAGTCTGAGAGTCCGGTCGGGGAGGGGATTTCCTTCGGTACACCAGAACTCCCAGCCGATATCACCATGCACATAATCGGCATTGAAGCCGGCGGCATCCAGAACGCGGATCGCTTCATCGAGGACTACTTTCCCGATGCCGTCGCCGGGCATCGCAACAATGGTTCTTTTTATCATAGAAGATCAGCTTTATGTGAATAAATTAACAGCCAGGACGCAAAGATACTACTTGGAGAAATTCTGGCAAAAGGATTTCGTCAAAATCGGATTTTGTATCTTTGTCACGCATGATAGCTCACTTGAATCATCCTGTTTTTAAAGTGATTTCCGCTGTTTCGGAATTCCTGGGTCAGCCGGCCTTTGTCATCGGTGGCTTTGTGCGTGACTTGTTACTGAAGCGCGACCATCAGCAGGATATTGACATTGTGGTACTGGGCAGTGGCATCGACTTTGCTCATGCGGTTGCATCCAGGCTCGGACAGGATGTCCCGGTGAAGTTCTTCAGAAATTTCGGTACTGCCATGATCAGCTATAAAGGATGGAAGATTGAGTTCGTGGGAGCCAGGAAAGAGTCCTACCGGAGCGACTCCCGCAAACCGGTGGTCGAGGGTGGGTCTCTGGAAGATGACCAGAACCGGAGGGATTTTACCATCAATGCTATGGCGTTGGATTTGCAGCCCGGAACATTTGGCACCCTGGTTGATCCGTTCCACGGGCAGGAAGATCTTGACCGGAAGGTGATCCGGACTCCCCTTGATCCCAATGTGACCTTTTCGGATGATCCATTACGGATGATGCGGGCTATCCGGTTTGCCACCCAGCTCGATTTTACCATTGATCCGGTCTGTTACCGGGCCATCTTCGCAAATGCCTCCCGGCTGGATATTGTCTCCGGCGAGCGGATTACCGACGAACTGAACCTGATCGTGGCAGCTCCCCGGCCATCCCGTGGCTTTCTGATGCTCGAAGAGACCGGAATCCTGCAGTTGATCTTTCCGGAGATGGTTGAGTTGAAGGGAGCGGAGATCATCGATGGCCGGGGACATAAGGACAACTTCTCACATTCCCTGGCCGTCCTGGATAATGTAGCAGCGGTTTCCGGTAATCTGTGGCTCCGGTGGGCAGCAATCCTGCACGACATCGCCAAGCCGATCACCAAGAAATTTGTACCCGGAACCGGCTGGACATTTCACGCCCACGATTTCAAGGGAGCCAGGATGGTCCCCCGTATTTTCCGGAGGCTCCGGCTCCCGATGAACGAGAAGATGAAGTTGGTGGAGAAGCTGGTTCTACTGCACCTGAGACCCATTGTTCTGGCGGAGGACATCGTGACTGATTCGGCTGTCCGCCGCCTGCTTTTCGATGCAAGCGACGACATTGACGACCTGATGTGTCTGTGCGAAGCCGATATCACTTCAAAGAACCCGCATAAGGTAAGGCGATACCTGGAAAATTTCGAGATCGTTCGTCAGAAATTGAAAGAGATTGAAGAGAAAGACCGGTTGAGGAACTGGCAGCCGCCGGTCAGCGGTGAACTCATTATGGAGACCTTCGGAATTCCTCCTTCCCGGGAGGTGGGGATCATCAAGGATGCCATCCGGGAAGCCATTCTCGATGGCGAAATTCCTAATGAGTACGAGGCTGCATATGAGTTTATGATCAGGAAGGGAGAAAAAATCGGACTGAAACGTGTACTGGAATAATAATTATATTTGAGATCCAAATGGAGGGATAAGGAATGTTGATTTATCGCTTTAGAATTAATTCGGAAGAGCATGAGGAGTTTATCCGGGAGATCTGTATTCAACCCGGGCAGCGTTTTATTGATTTTTACCATTGCCTGCTGGAATCAGCGGAATTGATTCCGGCCGAGCAGGCCTCCTTCTACCTGACTGATAAGAGGTATAAAAAGGACCGGGAGATTTCGCTCCATCCGGTTGAAAAACAGGTCAAACGATATGATCCTGAGCTGGATGAAATGGTCCCGGTGACGATCGTTCCAAAGCTAATGAAGGATACCAGGCTAAAGGACTTTATGGAAGATCCGCACCAGCGCATGATATTTGAGTACCATGGCCGCGAATACTTTACCTTCCTGCTGGAGCTGGTAAAGATCATGCAATCCGACGATGAAGGGCTCTATCCCAAATGTGTGAAATGGGTAGGCGAACTGCCAAAAAAGTTGGAAGTGCCTGCTCCTGAGATCCATGAACCGAAGGAAATTCCACTGGAGGATTCCATTAAGTCGTTAATTCCCTCCCTGGATGCTCTGGTAAAACTGGAAGGTATTGAAGAGGATGAGGAGGAACTTGCAGAGATTGAGGATAACCTGGGTGCGATCCTTTTCGGTGAGGATGAACTGAAGGCAGAACCTCCGCCGGCCGCTCCAACGCTTCGAAAAAAGGTTCCTGCGGTGCATGAACCCTCTGTGGAGGACATTGATGAGCCTCAGGAGGAGGATGAAGATGAGAAAGAGGACTTCAGTGATGGTATGGAGCACCTGGAGGATTACGATGACATTGAAAATATCGGTATAGATTACAATAAACTCCGCGACGACAGTTACGATGACTGATCCGGTGCCCACCCTGATCATTCTCGCCGGCCCCACAGCTGTTGGAAAAACCAGCCTGGCCATTGACCTCGCCAGGAATCTGTCGACCGAAATTATCTCCTGCGACTCGCGTCAGTTCTACCGCGAATTGAACATCGGGGTAGCCCGTCCTTCAGAAGAAGAGCTCCGGGCTGTCCCCCATCATATGATCGGATTTCTTCCGGTTACCAGACATTACAATGCCTACCGGTTCGAAACCGATGTTCTGGCACTTTGCCACCGCCTGTTCCGGAGAACCAACCGGCTGATCATGGCCGGCGGTTCCGGTCTATACATTCATGCAGTTGCCCACGGGATCGATGAGCTTCCTGATCCTGATCCGGCGTTGCGGCAGAAGCTGAAGGAAGATTTAGAAGTACAGGGTATTGAAGCATTGCAGCAGCAACTGAAAAAACTCGATCCAGGGTATTTCGGGGAGGTGGACAGGAATAACCCGAAACGGCTGCTTCGTGCCTTGGAGATCTGCCTTAGCACAGGACGGTCCTATTCCTCTCTGCGAACAGGAAAGCCTGTCCCACGTCCATTCCGGATTGTTAAAATCGGCCTTCAGACTGACCGGCAAAGTCTTTACACCCGGATCAATCAACGGGTGGATAGGATGATGGAACAGGGATTACTGGATGAGGTGCGGTCGCTGCTTCCCTTTAAAGAGCTGAATGCCCTTAATACCGTGGGGTATAAGGAGCTTTTTGCGTTCATCGATGGCTACTGGTCGCTGGAAGAGGCGGTGGAGAAGATTAAAACCAATACCCGCAGATACGCGAAAAGACAATTGACGTGGTTAAGAAAAGACCCGGATATTAGATGGTTCGAGATTGATCAACTGGTTGAAATTCAAAATTATATAGAAAAAAAGATGATAAGGTAATGAATTCATGAAGTCGTCCCTCCTTCCCTTCATCACCACATTCACCACTTCACCACCTCACCACCTGGTATGGTACTCCACCAGACCCTCTACCGGGGTTTCCAGGATTTTTGACACCGTTATCGCCGACGCAGCGGCTGCTTCGCGAAGGATATCCTGGTAGTGGAAGGCAATGGAGCCGATAAATCCGGTAGGGTAGTTGAAATAGTTGTCGTACCGGGCGATATGCGCTTCAATGAATGTAATAAAGGAGAAATAGATCAGGTCATGAATGAACGGGTCGCCGGTGTGTTCCTTTAGAAACAGGCTGAAGGAGGCGAGGAACCGGTTCGGAAACGGTTTGTTATAAAGAGAGTTCAGGATATCTTCCAGGGTAAAATGATACCTCCTGTCAAAGGCTTCCCGGATCTGATCCGGCAGCTTGTTCTTCAGGTACTTCTCCAGGAGCTGTTTCCCCAGGTAGGAGCCCGCTCCTTCGTCGCCATACAGATATCCCAGCGAAGGGACAATTGAAATGGCATGTTCCCCGTCATAAAAGCAGGAGTTGCAACCGGTTCCCAGGATACAGGCAATGCCCTGCCCGTTGCCGAAAAGCGCCCGGGCTGCCCCCAGGATGTCATGATGCACCTCGATCTGTGCGGTCCGGAAAAAACGCTGCAATTGTCCGGCGATCACCTTCCGGTTCTTATCGGTTGAACACCCGGCTCCGTAAAAAAAGATCTGGTTCACCGTGTCGCAAACCAGGTTATGGACCAGCTCATTATGCAGGATCTCATGCATTAATTCCGGAGAGGTAAAGTAGGGATTCAGCCCCTGGGTCTGGATCACCTTCTTTGTCTTTTCACCCCCTGCTACCGCCCAGAAGGTTTTGGTTGAACCGGAATCGGCTATGAGCCTCATGATCTGTGAATAATTCGATATTCGAATTACGATTTTCCTAATTTCCTAATTTCGTATTTCGTATTTCCTCCTGACTTCCTGACTTAAAATATCTTCGGAACAAACACTATTCCCCCGATCACCGCCGCTGTGATCGCTGCCACAAGCACAGCTCCGGCTGCCAGGTCCTTGACCTTGCCTGCAAGCGGATGCTCTTCCGGCGAGACTTTATTGACCAGCTCTTCCACAGCTGAGTTGAAGAGTTCCGCACTGAACACAAAACCGATTGCGAACATAACGAAAAGCCATTCAACGGTGGAAAGGCGAAAAAGAATTCCCGCGACGATCACCCCCACCGCTGCCACCAGATGGATCCATGCATTCGGCTGTCCTTTGAACAGGAACAACAACCCCCTGAAAGCATATTTAAAACTGATCAATCGACTCCTGATATCCATTCCAACACGTCTCACGTCTCACGTCTCACGTCTTTCGTTCCTCATCCCACCGGCGGTTTCACGTTAAGCACGATCCAGTAGTCCCCGATCTCCTTGATTACATGCAGGAAGCTCTCGAAAGAGACCGGTTTTACCAGGTAGCTGTTGGCGCCCAGGTCGTACGACATTGCCCGGTCGCCCTCCTCTTTGGAAGAGGTGAGGACGATGACAGGGATCCTTTTAACTTTTTCGGTTTTCTTGAGTTGTTTCAGCACTTCAAACCCATCGATGCCGGGCATTTTCAGATCCAGAAGGATCATGTCGGGCAATGGATGGGCTTTGCGGTCGCCGAAAGCTCCATTACCAAAGATATAGTCCAGTGCTTCTTCTCCTCGGGTAACAACCTGGATGTTGTTGGCTAATCTGGATTCACGGAAAGCATTCAACGTCAGTTCAATGTCCATCCGCTGATCTTCCACCAGTAAAATGACTGCAGGTTTGGTCATGGCATATATTTTGATAAAAGTCCCATCAACTCAGTGATATCAATCGGTTTGGCAATGTAATCGTCACACCCGGCATCCATGCTGAGTTCTTTTTCTCCTTTCAGGGCATAGGCAGTTTGAGCAATGATGGGGATCGAGCGGTTCTCTTTTT
>QYQJ01000115.1 GCA_007280875.1 Bacteroidota bacterium | reverse complement strand
GAAACTAGTTTGTTAAGTAAACCTCAAACGCCTCAGATTCTAATAAGTCCCGAAATTGATCAATCATGGATTGGGTGGAAGATCAGGTAATCTTATAAATTTTAATAAGAGATAACATAAATGCTTGAGAAAATAGAACAGTTGCTTCAGGAAATTGAAAACCTGTCCGTTTCCTCGGGTGATGAAGTGGAACGACTCCGGCTCAGGTATCTGAGCAAGAAAGGGGTTATCTCCACTCTTTTTGAGGAGTTCAAGACCATTCCAAATGAACAGAAACGGGCGGTCGGCCAGTTGCTGAACAAGCTCAAGAGCCGGGCCGGACAAAAACTGGAGGAGCTGAAGCGTTCGTTTGAAGAAGGAGGGGATGAAGAGGGGGTTGATCTTGATCTGACCCGTCCGACCGGCCAGTTGCGGCTAGGCGCCAGGCATCCTGTTTCCATTGTTCGAAACGAGATCATCGGGATCTTCTCCCGGCTCGGATATACCGTTGCAGAGGGGCCGGAGATTGAAAACGACTGGTACAATTTTTCGGCTCTCAACTTCCCGGCAGAGCATCCCGCCAGGGATATGCAGGATACCTATTTCATCAGGCAGGATCCAGCTATCCTGTTACGTACCCATACCTCATCGGTACAGATCCGGGTGATGGAAGAGATGCAGCCCCCAATCCGGAAGATCTTTCCGGGACGGGTCTTTCGCAACGAAGCAATCTCAGCCCGGGCACACTGCATCTTCCACCAGGTGGAAGGACTCTATGTGGATACTAATGTCTCTTTTGCCGATCTGAAGCAATCGCTCTTCATTTTTGCCCGCGAACTATTCGGAGAGCAGACCCGGATCCGCCTCCGCCCCTCCTTTTTCCCCTTTACCGAACCATCCGGAGAGATGGATATCTCCTGTAACATTTGCGGAGGCAAGGGGTGCACTATTTGCAAATATACCGGCTGGGTCGAGATCCTGGGATGCGGCATGGTTGACCCCCAGGTACTGGCCAACTGCCACATCGACCCGGAAACCTATACGGGTTTCGCCTTTGGTATGGGCATCGAACGCGTTACGATGCTGAAATACCAGATCCGGGATCTCCGGCTGTTCTTTGAGAACGACGTGAGATTTCTCAAGCAGTTTCAGGGAGCTATCTAGCAAATAGTAAAATGTGGTCAGTATTTCCCCCTCCTCAGCAGTTTAAACAACAACAAGAATCCAAACACACCTGCCAGCACAAAAATGGTAGTTCCGATCCAGCGAACCTCTTCCCATTGCGATATGATGGATCCCCCGATGATCAGGGCTGCAAGTACAATGGCAATGGAGATCCGGTTGCTGGTTTGTTCAATCTCTTCCACCAGCGGTTCAAATCCCTTGATATCAATCTGGGTTTTAAAACGTCCCTCTTTGATCTTGTAAATGATCTCACTGAGTTCGGAAGGAAGTTCCATGATCAGTCTGTAATACTCCTTCAGGGAGTCGAACACTTCCCGGGCAATGGTTTTGGGATCAAACTGCCGGGTGAAGAGTTCCAGCGCATAGGGTTCCATCTCCTGCACAAAGTCAATCCCGGGATAGAGTGTCACAGCCACCCGTTCGACGGTAGCCAGGCATTTCACCAGCAGGTAGATGTTAGGGGGGATCTTTAACCCGAATTTTACTATGATATCGATCGACTCCTGGAGTACCTTGCCAAAATCCATCTCCTCGATGGAAAGATACTGGTAATGGGCCATCATCTCGCCGATCTGGAATTCAAGTTCCCGTCTCTGATTGAAATGGCGTTTCCCGGAAACCAGCAGAAGGGCTTCGGTCATCGTGTGGGCATCCCGCCGGATGTAACCCAGGGCATATTTGCCCAGGAAGAAGAGGTGCTCCTCCCGCAGGGATCCCATCATCCCGTAATCGACAAATGTGAGCACGTTGTTATCGAGTACAAAGAGGTTGCCGGGATGGGGATCGGCATGGAAAAAGCCGTGGGTAAAGATCATGTCGAATACGGTCCTGACTGCATTCCGCGCCAGCAGAACGGGGTCGTTCCCGGCCTGGATCAGGGCTTCGGTATCATTGATCTTGATCCCGCTGACGAATTCTTCTACGATCAGCCTTTCCGTGGTATATTCCCTGTATACCCTGGGTACGTAAATAGTAGGATCTTCTTCGAAATTATGCCGGAACCGGATCATATTGGCGGCTTCATGCCGAAAGTCCATCTCCTTCCGGATGGTCTTGCCAAACTCCCGAACCAACCCCAACACGTCAATTGCCTCCATCTCGGGATTGTTTTTCTGCATGCGTCCGGCAAAGTACTCCATCAGGTGAAGGTCAAGTTCTATTTTATGCTCAATTTCAGGCCGCTGGATTTTCACACACACCTCATTGTGGTCAAATAACCGGGCACGATAGGTCTGTGCGAGGCTGGCTGAGGCGAGATGCCTGATGTCGAATTCACTGAAAACGGCCGTCAGGGACTCTTTCAGCTCCTGCTCGATGGCTTTGACCGCCACCTCATCAGGCATGGGTACTGCTTCATCCTGAAGCCTGGAAAGCTCCATACGGAGTGGCTCGGGAATGATATCCGGGCGATCGGCCAGGATCTGTCCGAACTTGATGAATGTGGGACCCAATTCTTCCAGGGCCATCCGTACCCTCTCCCAGGTTGAATACCTGCTGATGCGGATCATCCGCTTCTTCGTAACAAGGTATTTGCCCAGTCCGTTTTTGCTGACCCAGTCGTTAAACCCGTACTTCACGATGATCCCGATGATCTCACGTGCACGGCCGATCTCGCTGACAGTCGTCCCGATCTTCAGTAAATTAATCACACACTCCTCCCGTTATAACCGGGTCACTTCGTGACTTTACCCGTTTGCTTGCTGGTTGCCTTCTTGTTAACTGCCTTGGCTTTTGGGGTTACTTTTTTCTTTGCAGCCGGCGCCTTTTTCGGGCCGCCCTCCAGTTTTTTGACCCGGTCTTCCAGTTTTTTCAGCTCTTCCTTCGTGGGAATATCCATCTTCTTCAGGCTGGCTTTCAGGAAATCCTGCATTGCCTTATCCATATTCTGCCGGGCCTCTTCGGATTTCTTCTGAAGATACTCCAGCAACTTTTTTGCTTCCTCTTTGTTGAGATTATTCTCTTTAGCCAGGTCTTTGGCTGCCTGGACGATCTTGTCGCTGGTCAAAAAGGCATATTCAATCCCTTTATCCAGTGTCTTTTTCAGTTGCTCAAACATAGGTACCTCCTTGTTTAACGTGTTGGTTATGTGTTTTTTCTTTTCTCCTCAATGCTTGCATTTCCAGATCCGCAACCAGGCTCTCAAAGGATTTGACCGACGACGGGCTGATCTCGGCGGCCAGTAACATCCCCGGAATCGCCCGCAGGGATTTCAGCAGGTCATCCTTCCGCTGCTTTTTTAGCGGGCCCTCTATGATCAACAGGTAGTCGCTCTGCCGGAGGGATGGTACCAGGAACTGGTCTCCGTTACGGTTCGACAGCAGGGTAAAGGTGTTGAATCCCTCTTCCTCCTCGCAGGAATAGATCGAAAAAAGAACCGGTTCTTCGATATCCGGGAGGCGGACAGGGAACTCATCCAATCGACTAAATTGAAATCCAGGAATTTTATTCAGCAGGAATGAGAGACGGTAGTCCTTCAGCTGAGTGGAAAGACCAAGCAGGGTGTAGTAAGCAGGTTCAGACCGAACCTCGAGAAACAATCGTTTTGCCATAATTCATCATGGTTCCCTTTTACAAAGGTAATAAAAAACCGGGGCTTAGTCAATCTATTCAGGGAAGATCTGCTTCCAGGCTTTTTCCGAAGCCAGCTGCTCAGCTCCTTTGATAGAGTAGTGCTGGCTCCGGGCCAGAGGGGTGTCGTCGATCACCACTTCAACGATGTACTGCTTTTTATATCCGTTCCCTACTTCGTCCACAACGATAAATTGCAGGTTTTTCCGCTCTTTCTGGGCCCATTCGATGATCTTGCTTTTGTAATTCAGCTCCTGCCTGACCAGTTCATCCAGGTCGAAATAGGATTTAATGATTCGCTCGAGGAGGAATTTGCGGGAGAATTCATACCCCTTGTCCAGGTATATAGCCCCGATGAATGCTTCAAAAGCATCGCCCCTGTACGAGCGGAAAAGACCGTTGGAATCGTCCAGCTGGATCAGTTGGTCCAGCCCCAGCTTAAATGAAAGCTTGTTGAGTTGTGTACGGCTGACAATCTTGGAGCGCATTTCAGTGAGAAATCCTTCGTCCCGGGTTGGGAATGTTTTAAAGAGGAAGTCGGCAGTAACGGCATCGAGGATGGCATCGCCCAGAAACTCCAGTCGTTCGTTGTTGACCTTGATCCCGCCAACCACCTCCTGTCCGGCCGACTTATGGAGAAATGCCAGCTTGTACAAGGCCAGATTTCCGGGTTTGAATCCGAAAATATTTTTAATTGAAGCGGATAATTGCCTGTCGGCTGAGTGTTTTATAAAGCTGCGCAAGGATGGGTTAAATCTTTCTGAAGATCAGGCTGGCGTTGTGGCCTCCAAAGCCAAATGTATTGGTGAGGGCAACATTGACAACGCGTTTTTGCGCTTTGTTAAAGGTAAAGTTGAGATTATTGTCAATGTCAGGATCGTCGGTAAAATGGTTGATCGTTGGGGGGACAATATTGTGTTGAAGCGCCAGGATACTGGCGATCGCCTCCACGGCTCCGGCAGCGCCGAGGAGATGCCCGGTCATCGACTTGGTGGAGTTGATGTTGATGTTGTAGGCGTGGGTTCCGAAAAAACTGATGATCGCTTTTGGTTCGGCGATGTCGCCGACCGGTGTGGAGGTTCCGTGGGTGTTGATATGGTCAATATCTTCCTTTTTCAATCCGGCATCATCAACCGCTGCTTTCATGCTCAGCACCGCACCCAGCCCTTCCGGATGAGGCGCCGTCATGTGGTAGGCATCTCCGGAAAGACCTGCTCCCATCACTTCAGCATAGATCCTGACTCCTCTCCGTTTGGCATGCTCATATTCTTCAAAAACCAGGGCTCCCCCACCCTCTCCCATGACAAATCCGTCGCGATCCCTGTCGAACGGCCTGGAAGCGGTTGTCGGATCATCGTTCCGCGTGGAAATAGCGTGCATGGCATTGAATCCTCCCACACCGGCTGGATTGATAGCGGCTTCGGAACCACCGGTGACAAACAGATCGGCTTTCCCCAGACGAATATAATTGAAGGCATCTGCCAGGGCATTGGCGGATGAGGCACAGGCCGAAACCGTAGCAAAGTTGGGTCCCATGAATCCATGCCGGATCGAAATGTGACCGGCGGTGATGTCGGCAATCATTTTGGGGATGAAAAACGGATTGTAGCGGGGAACGCCGTCGCCTTTCAGGAAACCGGAAACCTCGGAGATCAGGGTATCCAGTCCGCCGATCCCGGAAGCCCAGATCACCCCGACACGTGTCTTGTCCACCACTCCCTCCTGGTCTAATCCTGCATCCCTGATAGCTTCAGCGCTGGAAACCAATCCATAATGGGTGTACAGATCGTACTTGCGGGCCTCTTTCCGGTCGAAAAAGTCTTCCGGGTTGAATCCTTTTACCTCGCAAGCAAACTGTGTTTTGAATTTGGAGACATCGAACTTGTTGATCATGGCCGCACCACTGACGCCACTGACAAGTCCCTGCCAGAAGGCCTCAGTTGTATTACCAATAGGTGTAATGGCCCCCAGGCCAGTTACTACAACCCGTCTTAACTCCACAGCGAAAAGATCCCTTATTTTGTGTTATTCTCGATATATGCAATAGCTTCGCCTACAGTGGCGATTTTTTCAGCCTGATCATCGGGAATGGCAATGTCAAATTCTTTCTCGAACTCCATGATGAGCTCGACAGTGTCCAGCGAGTCAGCACCTAAGTCGTTTGTGAAGCTGGCTTCAACTGTCACTTCACTTTCATCAACGCCAAGCTTATCAACAATGATAGCTTTAACTTTTGCGGCAATGTCAGACATATTTCTCCTTTTTTGGTTAAACGGAGTGCAAAGAAATGAATAAAATTGTTATCACACAATAACTTTTAACGATTTTTAACATTTGAAAAAAGTACTCTATTGGGTCTCAACGCATTAATTCTATGGTAGTTAGGGTAAAAATCCAACATCCGGATGGTTTTGTACTTTTGTATATGAATTAATCCACTCTATCATGCAACGCATCGCTATTTTTGCCTCCGGAAGCGGAACCAACGCCCAGCGGATCATGGAATATTTCAGGGATCATCCGAAAATAGCCGTTCATTTGGTTCTCAGTAACAAAGCAGAGGCCCCGGTACTTGAACGGGCCCGTAAGTTCCATATTCCGACTGTTGTCTTCACACGGGATGAGTTTTACAACTCCCGCTTCATTCTGGATATTCTATCGGTCCAGGGAATCGATCTCCTGGTTCTGGCGGGTTTCCTCTGGTTGATTCCCGATTACCTGATACATGCATTTCCCCGGCGGATTATCAATATCCATCCGGCCCTGCTTCCGAAGTATGGCGGGAAAGGGATGTACGGTATGCGAGTGCACGAGGCTGTGATCCAATCGGGAGACCGTGAATCAGGTATCTCCATCCACTATGTGAATGAGCAATACGATGAAGGGGAGCTCATCTTTCAGGCACAATGTCCTATAGAACTAGGAGAAACGCCTGAGACCCTGGCGAGTAAGGTGCATGAATTGGAGTACCGGCATTATCCGGAGGTGATTGAAAAGGTGATGGGAGATGAAGGTTCAAGGGTCAAAGGTCAAGGGTCAAGGTGAAATAATGGATCATGAACACCAATGAGAACGGATGTTTTTGTGAATAATCAATCGTAGATCGCTTCGCCCCTCGACCCTCGACCCTGAATTAGTATCCCGGCTTTCCCAACAGCTCGAACATTTTCCGCTTATAGGCTTCCACTCCCGGCTGGTCGAAGGGATTGACTCCCAGGGTATATCCGCTGACCCCGCAGGCAAATTCATAAAAGTAGATCAGCTGACCCAGGTGGAGCGAATCCAGGCAGGGTACAGCGATGCGGATGTTGGGGACACCCCCGTCGGTATGTGCCAGTCTGGTTCCTTTCTCAGCCTGATGATTGACCTCCTGCATGCTTTTTCCTGCCAGGAAATTGAGGCCGTCGGCATCTTCCGGGTCCCCGGGGATGCATAGCTCCCGGTTAGCCCGGTCGACTGACAGGACCGTTTCAAAGATGTTCCGAGTCCCTTCCTGGATGAATTGTCCCATGGAATGCAAGTCGGTGGTGAAGGAGACTCCGGCCGGAAAGATCCCTTTGTGATTCTTCCCTTCGCTCTCGCCGAACAGTTGTTTCCACCACTCGGTGAGCAGTACCAGGTGAGGCTGGTAGGTGACCATGATCTCCGTGACCTTTCCCTGCCTGTAAAGCAGATTCCTGAGAGCTGCGTAAAGGGTCGCCGGATTGAGGTTAAAATCGGGGGAGCTGCAGGCCGCCTTCTCCATTTCGGCTGCTCCTTCCACCAGGCGATCAATATCCAGTCCTGCCACTGCGATGGGCAGCAACCCCACGGGGGTCAGCACCGAGTACCGGCCTCCTACATCATCAGGTATAACGTAGGCTTCATATCCTTCCCGGTCGGCAACCGTTTTAAGTGCTCCCCGGGAGGTATCGGTGATGGCAATGATCCGTTTCCGGGCTCCTTCCCTGCCGTATCTGTGTTCCAGTTTTTGCTTGATCAGGCG
>QYQJ01000040.1 GCA_007280875.1 Bacteroidota bacterium | reverse complement strand
GCACGGTCTTGTGCAGGTAGACCTGCCAGTACATCAACCGGCGGGCCAGAATAAACTTTTCGATCGAATAAATCCCCTTCTCCTCTACCACCAGTTCATCGTCGACCATCGTTAACATGTTGATGATCCGATCGGTGTTGATCACCCCTTCGGCCACGCCGGTGAAGAAGCTGTCGCGCGAGAGGTAATCAAGCCGGTCCATGTCGAGCTGGCTGGAAACCAGCTGGTGCAGGAAATGCTTGGGATAGGTGTCGGTAAAGATCCCGATGGCCGTTTCAAGGGCCCCGTCAAACCTGCTGTTCATCTGCTCCATGAAGAGCAGGGATATCTCCTCGTGCGTAATGCCGGTTACGATCGACCGTTCCATTGTATGCGAATAAGGTCCATGCCCGATATCGTGCAGCAAAATAGCCAGCCAGGCGCCCCGTTCCTCCTCGCGGGTTATTTCCACGCCCTTTTCACGCAGTACCCCGATCGCCAGCTTCATCAGAAAAAGGCATCCGAGGGCATGCTGAAAGCGCGTATGGGTAGCCGAAGGGTAGACGTACTCAGTCAGCCCGAGCTGACGGATCCGGCGCAGCCGCTGAAACCAGGGATGCTCCATCACGTCGAAGAGGAACTCATCGGGGATGGTGATGAAACCATAGACCGGATCGTTGATATGTTTCTTTTTGTTGATGATTTAGGGTATATTTGTTAATGAATCGTAAAATTACGGTACCCGGACAATAAAAAGACGGATCGGGCATTAAAGATTAGACAAAAGTACGGAGAACCATGGAGAAGATCACAATATTATGGGTAGATGATGAGATTGATCTGCTGAAACCGCACCTGCTTTTTTTAGAAGAGAAGGGGTATACTGTCCATACGGCCAATAACGGACACGATGCACTGGAGTTGCTGGAGAACCACCATTTCGATATCATTTTCCTCGATGAACAGATGCCGGGCATGTCGGGTATCGAAACCCTGGAGCGGATCAAGAACCGCACCACTAACCTCCCTGTGGTGATGATTACCAAAACCGAGGAGGAGTCGATCATGGAAGAGGCCATCGGGAGCAATATCGCCGACTACCTCATCAAACCGGTCAATCCGAACCAGATCCTCCTCTCCCTGAAGAAGAACCTCGAAAACCGGAAGATCGTCAGTGAAAAGACCAGTTTCCAGTACCAGCAGGAATTCCGGACCATCGGGATGGAGATCAGCAACCGTCTCAACCACCAGCAGTGGACTGAGATCTACCGGAAGATCATAGGTTGGGAGTTGAAACTAGAGCAGTCGCAGGACGAGGGGATGAACCAGGTGTTGCAGATGCAGAAGACGGAAGCCAATCAGGTCTTCAGCCGTTTTATTGAACGCAACTACCTTGACTGGATCCATGCCCGCACAGACGACCGGCCGGTGCAGTCCCATACCCTGATCAAGGACTGGATTTTTCCACTGCTGCAGGATAACCGCCCCACTTTCGTGATCCTGATCGACAATTTGCGGTTCGATCAGTGGAAGATGCTGCAACCGGATCTGGAAGAGGGTTTCCGGATAGAACGTGAGGATATCTATTTCAGCATTCTCCCCACTACTACACAATATGCACGCAATTCGCTTTTTGGCGGACTGCTTCCCACCGAGATCGAGAAAAAGTACCCAAAATACTGGGTCAATGAAGATGAGGAAGGGACCAAAAACAACTACGAAGGGGAGTTGCTGGGGGAGCTGTTAAAGCGCTATGGCCGCGACATCAAGTACTCCTATTACAAGGTGCTGAACATGTCGTACGGCCGGAAACTTGTGGAACTGATGCCCAACCTGATGGTCAACAAGCTCAACTTCATTGTCTACAATTTCGTGGACATGCTTTCACATGCCCGCACCGAGATGGAGATCATCAGGGAACTGGCCAGCGACGAAGGAGCTTACCGCTCCCTGACCCTTTCCTGGTTTCGTCACAGCCCCCTGCTGGAGATCATCCGGTTCCTGGCTGAGAAGGAGGTGAACCTGGTGATCACCACCGACCACGGATCCATCCGGGTCAGCAATCCCGTAAAGATCCTGGGCGACCGCAACACCAATACCAACCTTCGTTACAAGACAGGAAAGGCCCTGAAGTATGAACGCAATGAAGTGTTCGAGGTCCGCAACCCGGCCGATGCTTTTCTGCCGAAAGTCAACGTCAGTTCCACTTTTGCCTTTTGCCGGAACAACGACTTCTTCGCCTATCCCAACAACTACAATCATTACGTCAACTACTACAAGGATACTTTCCAACACGGGGGTATCTCCATGGAAGAGGTGATGGTGCCGTTTGTGGTGCTGAGGAGAAAATAATATTGCGCATTATTGCACATTATTGCACATTATTGCCATTGTTGCATGTATCTTGAGGTGTGCCCATGACCTTTGCGATCCAATCCGAACCTGAACTCCCTGCCGTGGCCCGGGAGCTGCTCGTTGCCTTCCCAGACCGGCGCATCTTTGCCCTTTACGGTGCCATGGGGGCCGGGAAAACCACCTTCATCAAAACTCTTTGCCGGGAGCTGGGAGTGGAGGATGCAGCCCTCAGTCCCACCTTTGCCATCATAAACGAATACCACACCACGGAAGATATTCCGGTCTATCACTTCGATTTCTATCGGATTAACAAACTGGATGAGGTTTTTGACCTCGGCTACGAAGAGTACCTTTATAGTGGCCATTACTGTTTTCTCGAATGGCCGGAGCTGGTAGAGGAGCTGTTGCCGGAAGAGACGGTGAAGGTAAGGATTGAGGGGGAAGACAAACGGCTAATTACATTCTGATATCTCATGAAAAAAAAAGGAGGTCAAGATGAAACGATTCACATCAATTTCAGTCCTGTTTGGACTTATACTCACAGGAAGCATTTTCTTACCATCGTGCAATGAGAAAATGCCAGATCCTGCGAAAGGGGAGGCCCTGGTTTACCAGCTCTGGGATGCATTCCGGAATAAGGACCTGGAGGGGATCAAACAAAACATGGCTCCCGGGTTTCAGTCGGTACACGAATTCGGGGCCTACAACATGGACGAGGAGCTTGAGTTGCTTCGCGGACTTGCAATCACGGAGTATGAGATCAGCGACCTGAAAATCACATGCAGTGATGGAGATCTGATCATTGCAACCTATTTCGTATCAGTTTCAGAAACCATTGATGGTGAGAGGCTATCGCGGGAACCTGCACCCAGAATGACCATCTTCGTCATGGACGATGGTATCTGGAAATGGGCTGCCCACGCCAATTTGAAGCCGATGAAGGCAGAGGAGGCAGCTGAGGAGAACTGGGAGGTGGAAGAGCAGTAGGCAATTGCCAACTTTTTTGTATCTTCGTGTAAAATTTCACCCTTATGGAAGATCCCCTATCGGAGCTGACAAGGCGATCACCTGCCGAACGACTGATGCCCCAGGAGGAGATGCTGGAGGTGGCCAGGAAAAAGAGCCAGCTCACCATTGGCGTTCCGAAGGAGATCGCGCTGGAAGAGACGCGGGTACCTCTGGTTCCCGATGGCGTGAACCTGTTGATCAGGGAGGGTCACCAGGTGCTCATAGAAGCCGGATCTGGCCTGGCTGCCCACTTCCCCGATCACGAATACAGCGAAGCCGGCGCGCAGATCGTCTACTCCCCTCAGGAGGTTTTCAAGTCGGATATCATTTTAAAGGTGGCTCCGCTGACGATCGGCGAGATAGAGCTGATGCGACCGAAGCAGACCATCATCTCTGCCCTTCAGATGGCCGTGCAGAAGGAGAGTTATTTCCGTTCCCTGATGAGCCGGAAGGTGAATGCGCTGGCCTTCGAACTGATCCGGGATAAAACACAGGCATTTCCGGTGGTCCGAGCCATGAGTGAAATTGCCGGGTGTACCTCCATCTTTATCGCAGCGGAATACCTGGCCAACCCCGAATACGGCCGGGGAAAGATGTTCGGTGGCTTCACCGGCATTGGCCCCTCCGAAGTGGTGATTATCGGAGCCGGTACCGTGGGCGAATATGCTGCCCGTTCGGCTCTCGGTCTGGGGGCTATGGTGAAGGTGTTCGACAACTCCGTTTACCGCCTGCGCCGGCTGCAAAATAATCTTGGCATCCGGATATTCACTTCGATCCTGCATCCCACTGTCCTTCTTGAATCGATGAAAACAGCTGATCTGGTGATCGGGGCAGTACACTCACACGGTGGGAAATCCCCCTGCCTCATCATCCGAGAGATGATCAAGCAGATGAAAGAAGGGGCCATCGTCATTGATGTCAGCATCGATCAGGGGGGCTGTTTTGAGACATCAAGGCCGACCACCCACAGCAACCCGGTGTTCAAGGAGCACGGAGTTACCCACTACTGCGTGCCCAATATCGCCTCCAGGGTCCCCCATACCGCCTCACAGGCGCTTAACAATATTTTTGTCCCCATCATCCTCGATATCTGCTCCGAAGGGGGTATCGAATCCCTCATCAAGAAGGATTATGGTGTTCGTCAGGGAGTTTATCTCTTCAACGGGACAAGTACTAACCTGGCGATCAGTAAAATCTTTAACCTGCCGTTCCAGGACATCGAACTCCTGATGGCTGCGTTTCGCTAATGATGAAGCTTTCGGCACGTACGGTTCATACCTCCCGTTACCCTGTTCTGATCGGAGAGGGAGCTCTGGATCAATTTCGGAAAGAGTTGAAACAATACCGGAAACAGAAGTCGAAGCTCTTTATTCTGACCGATGCCAACACCCTCCGTTTTTGCCTTCCCGAATTGCTGTCATTCATCCCTGAGCTGGAAGCGGCCACGAAACTGAATATCGACGGGGGTGAGGAGATGAAAAGCCTGCGTACGGCCGAATACCTGTGGAAGGAACTGGTGTCGCAACAGGCTGACCGGAATTCCTTACTGATCAACCTGGGCGGCGGGGTGGTGACCGACCTCGGAGGCTATGTCGCCTCAGCATTCCACCGGGGGATCGACACGATCCATATTCCCACCTCTCTGATCAGCCAGATCGATGCAGCTATCGGAAGCAAGACGGGGGTGAATGTGGATATGCTGAAGAACCAGGTAGGTAGTTTCTTTGCTCCCCATGGAGTTTTTGTATGGCCGGGATTTCTCAGCACCCTGCCTTCTGAGCAGGTGCGTTCGGGACTCGCGGAGGTGGCTAAAACTGCACTTATCCGTGATGAGCAGTTCTGGCGATGGCTCTCCCGGAAGCGGGTGAAACAGATACTGGAGATCCCTTTCACTGATTCGTTCTGGAAGGATCTGCTCCTGAAAACCATCCGGATCAAACTGGAGATAGTCCGGCATGACCCGTTTGAGCGGAACATCAGGAAATTGCTCAACTTTGGTCATACCATAGGCCATGCCATTGAATCGCTGGCCCTGCGACGTGAAACACCTGTTCTGCACGGTGAAGCTGTAGCTGCCGGAATGGTATGTGAGGGATTCCTTTCGGTCGGGCAAGCCGGACTGGATCCGCACGAGCTGGATGGCGTCCGGGAGTGGATACTGGATGGTTTCGGGAAACTGCCGCTGTTGCAGGAGGATGAGTCCGTACGGATAGACATGATGCGGCACGACAAGAAGAACCGTGAACAGGAGATCCGTTTTACGCTGCTTTCCCGAATCGGACAGGGACGGATCAACCAGGTGTGCGCCGCAGAACAGATCAGCGAAGCGTTTGGAAAATACTATACCCTCTGACCCACCCTGAGATGTCCCTGATTACCGTTTCCAGAAAGGATCAGACCATCAGCGGAAGCCTGTTGCTCCCTTCCTCCAAGAGCATCAGCAACCGGTTGCTGATCATTCAGGCTCTATCGGGTACCGGATTCGAAATCGACAATCTCTCTATGGCTGACGACACCGTCCTGATGCAGTCGCTGCTGGAAAAAATAGATCAGGACCAATCCATCCCGGATCCCGGATCGCGGATCCCGCTGCTTCGCGCTGCTCGCAGTGACAATGATGCCGGATTACAGATTCTGGACGCAGGCAATGCGGGTACAGTCATGCGTTTTCTCACCGCTTTACTCGCCATCACACCGGGCACCTGGTTACTGCGTGGCAGTGACCGAATGCTCCAACGTCCTATCGGAATTCTGGTCGAGGCCCTTCGTACGCTGGGAGCCTCGATCGAATATGCAGGTACAGCGGGATACCCCCCGCTTCTCATCACCGGTAAAACCCTGGGAGGGGAGGAGGTGACAGTAGATGGTTCGGTAAGCAGCCAGTTTGCCTCGGCTCTGCTTCTGATAAGCCCTTCCCTTCTCCGGGATCTTACTATCCGGATAGAAGGAGAATCGGTTTCCTTCCCTTACCTGGAGATGACCGTTGGATTGATGAAGGGCTTCGGTATCACTGTAGAACAGTTGAATTCCACGTTTGTAGTCAAACCCGGGAACTACCGGCTGCCGGAAGAACAAATAGGACGTATTTATCCTGGCACCTCCCGTAAAGCCGGATACCGGGTTGAAGCCGACTGGTCAGCCGCTGCCTTCTGGTATGAAACTGCTGCACTGGCACGCCACGCTAAGATCACGCTGAAGGGATTGAAGCAAAAAAGTCTGCAGGGCGATGCTGCAGTGGCGGAGATCTACAGGCAACTGGGGGTGGAAACGGTCTATCAGGAGGGGGGGATTGTGATACACCGTCAGGAGAAATTCGAAATTCGAAATTCGAACTGCGAAGCACTCATGAACTCCTTTGAAATCAATAATCCTGTGAATAAAATCGAATCAATCGACAATCACCTTGACCTTCGACCCTTGACCCTCGATCTTCAGCATTATCCTGACCTGGCCCCTGCCCTGATCGTCACCTGTTCGGCATTGGGGATTCCAGCACGACTTACCGGTCTGCGGCATCTGCAGGTCAAAGAGAGCGACCGGCTCAGCGCACTGGGAACAGAGTTGAAACGCCTGGGCCGTTTCATCCGGATACCGGCACCCGGTGTCGTAGAACTACCTGCTGCAGCGCCTCTTAACCGGAGTGCACCGGCAATTTCCTCTGTCACTATCGAAACCTACGGCGACCATCGGATTGCAATGGCTTTTGCCCCGCTGGCCATGCTTACCGGAACCATCCGTATCGCCAATCCAGAGGTAGTCAGCAAATCCTATCCCGGTTTCTGGGCGGAGATGAAACAGTTAGGCTTTGAAATAAATGAGCAAGAATGAGCATGAATGACGAATGACATGAATCTCTCATTTTTTTCATACTTTTGGTTCCGGAACTTGGATTCCTCATTCGTAATTCGTAATTGAATCATGCTCGTCGACATCTTCATCCCCTGCTTCATTGACCAGGTTTATCCCGAAACAGGAATGAATATGGTCCGCGTGCTGGAGAAGCTGGGCGTTGCGGTCCATTACAACGGCAACCAGACCTGCTGCGGTCAGATGGCCTTCAACAGTGGTTTCTGGGATGAGGCCAAGGCAATGGGTGAGAAATTTATCCGGGATTTTCCCAACGACCGCCCCATTGTTGGTCCTTCAGCGTCCTGTGCAGGATATGTGCGGAATTACTTCCACTGGCTGTTTCACAATACAGCCCTCCACTACGAGTTTAAACAGGTACGAAAGAACATCTATGAATTCACCGATTTCGTGGTGAATATTCTGAAAAAGGAGGATGTTGGAGCTACCTTCGAGCACGTAGTGACCTATCACAGTTCCTGTGCTTCCCTGCGCGAATACGGATTAAAGGATGAACCTTTTCGCTTGCTCTCGCATGTGAAAGGACTGGAACTGAGGGAAATGAAAGAGCAAACCGTGTGTTGTGGATTTGGAGGAACGTTCTCGGTGAAATTTGAACCGATCTCCACTGCCATGGCAGAGCAAAAGGTACTTCATGCCGTGGAAACCGGTGCCGAATATATTGTTTCCACCGATTCGTCCTGCCTGATGCACCTCCAGGGTTATATCGACAAACATAACATTCCAATCAGGACTATTCACATCATAGACGTGCTAGCATCTGGTCTGTAAAGAAAAGGACCCTTACCCTGTTGAAATGACCGCCGACCCGTATGCCAAGCTTATTGCCACGGAACTGAACCTGGCCGAAGCCTTTGTCAAGAACACCATCCACCTGCTGGAGAGTGGTGCTACCATTCCTTTCATTGCCCGTTACCGAAAAGAGATGACGGGGAGTATGGACGAGACGGTGATCATGCGGGTCCGTGACCGGTTGAAGCAGTGTAAAGATCTGGACGCCCGCCGGCAGACGATCCTGAAGTCGTTACGGGAGCAGGAGAAACTGACTCCGGAATTGGAGGAGGCTGTCATGCGGGCGGCAACCATGGCCGAGTTGGAGGACATCTACCTGCCTTATAAACCGAAACGGAAAACCCGTGCCAGCATTGCAAGGGAGAGGGGGCTGGAACCACTGGCCAAGCTCATCCTGTCACAGCGTCACGATGACATTGAACTCCGGGCAGAAGCATACATAGACCCGGAAAAGGAGGTGCATACCGTGGAGGAGGCCATCCAGGGAGCATGCGACATCATCGCCGAATGGGTCAACGAGGATGCCTATGCCCGGAAACGGATCCGGCAGCTCTTCCGGCACGACAGCATCATCTCTTCGAAGGTGGTGAAAGGCAAGGAGGAAGAAGGGGCCAAGTATGAGACTTATTTCGACACCCACGAGTTGCTGCATAAAGCCCCATCGCATCGGGTACTGGCCATATTCCGCGGGGAGAAGGAGGGATTCCTCAGGGTTAACGTGGATGTGGAGGAAGATCGCGGGCAGGAGATCCTTGAAAAGATCTTTATCAAAGGGAGCAACGCCTCTTCGGAGCTGGTCTCCAGGGCCATCCGGGACAGTATCAAACGACTCTTATATCCATCCATGGAGACCGAAATGCGGCAATGGATCAAGGAGCGGGCGGATGAAGAGGCGATACGGGTCTTTGCCGAGAACCTGCGTCAGCTCCTGATGGCTCCCCCGCTGGGGCAGAAGAGGGTACTGGCCATCGATCCCGGATACAGGACAGGCTGCAAGATCGTTTGCCTGGATGCACAGGGAAAGCTGCTCCACAACGAAACCATCTATCCCCATCCGCCCCAGGGTGAGGTGAAGGAGTCGATTCACAAAATCAAGACGCTGGTCAACGCCTATAAGATCGATGCCATCGCCATCGGGAACGGTACAGCCGGCCGGGAGACCGAACGGCTGGTGCGCTCCATCCGGTTTGATACCGACCTGGTCGCTCTGGTGGTGAACGAGAGTGGCGCTTCGGTTTATTCTGCCAGTGATATAGCCCGGCAGGAGTTCCCCGATTACGATGTGACTGTAAGGGGCTCTGTGAGCATCGGTCGCCGGCTGATGGATCCGCTGGCCGAACTGGTCAAGATCGACCCGAAATCGATTGGGGTGGGACAATATCAGCATGATGTGGACCAGCCGGCCCTGCAGCAAAGCCTGTCCGACACCGTGGTGAGCTGTGTCAACAGGGTGGGGGTGGAGGTCAACACCGCCAGTGAACAACTCCTCACCCATGTATCCGGTCTGGGTCCTGCCCTGACAAAAAACATTGTCAGCTTCCGGAACCAACACGGCCCCTTCGGTTCGCGGGAAGAGTTTCTCAAGGTTCCCCGGTTCGGAGAGAAGGCGTTTGAACAGGCAGCCGGTTTTCTCCGGATACGTGAAGCCGGCAATCCACTCGATGGCAGCGCGGTACACCCCGAAAGCTATCATGTGGTTGACCGGATGGCCCTGCATCTGAGCTGCTCTATCTCCGACCTCATTGGGAGTCCGGAATTACATAAAAAGCTCAACCTGAAAGATTACGTAACAGAAAAGACGGGTCTTCCCACCCTCGAGGATATCCTGACAGAGCTGGCCAAACCGGGACGTGATCCGCGAAAAAAGTTTGAAATCTTTGAATTCGACAAGAACATCCATACCATCCATGATCTGCGACCAGGGATGAAGCTTCCCGGCATCGTGACCAACATTACTGCTTTCGGCGCGTTTGTGGATATCGGCGTACACCAGGACGGGCTGATCCACATCAGTCAGATGGCCGACCGGTACGTTCGTGACCCCAACGATATTGTGAAGATCAACCAGAAAGTAATGGTAGAGGTGCTGGATATTGACATCAACCGGAAGCGGATCCAGCTATCGATGAAAGGAATGGATACTAATGAAGGGAAATGAACGTTAGACGTAAGACGTGAGACGTGAGACGTGATGTGTGACGATCGTTCGATACAAATGATATTATTAATCTGCGTAAACTGTGATAAATCTGCTTTCCAGGAAAACTCTCTTTCTTGTACTTATCCTGTTCCTGTTTTTCAGGCCAGGGAACCTTTATTCCCAGCATATCCTCGGGGCATTGTCGGCCGGGATAAATTTATCCCAGGTGGATGGGGATGAAGTGTACGGATTCAAAAAGGTAGGCTTCAACGGCGGTCCTTCCGTCATCATCCCCTTCGGAAAAGAGGGGAAATGGACTGTTACCATGGAAATTCTTTTCTCGATGAACGGCTCAACCCAAAAGAGCGCTGATACGGTACAGCCTGATTCCAACAAGCCGGCTTCTTACAATGGTTATAAGCTGAATCTGAACTACATCCAGATTCCCTTGTTGGTCCACTTTACCGACAGGAAGATCATCGCCGGAGGATTGGGTTTTGCCTATGGACAGCTTGTTGGGGTGACAGAATGGGAGAATGGCCATAGAGTTGATTCTACAACTCTCCAAGGACCATACACAATGGCCGATTTTCAGGTTCTGGCGGATGTCAGGCTGAGGATCTGGAAAAGGTTATGGGCGGATGTTCGATACTCATACTCAATATTCCCAATCCGAACACGCGATTTTACCAACTATACGGGCACTCAGGTATGGACAAGGAAGCAGCACAACAATGTGATCTCCCTGCGTCTTACCTATATATTCAATGATCCCTATGTACGCTCTAGGGAAGGGAAGACGAAGAAGAATTAAGAATTAAGAATTTTCCCGGTAATTTAAGATCAGGATTTTTAGCTCGTTGCTTTCAGTCATCTCCCGGAGAACTTTTCCCAGTGTCTCAGAATCAGTTGGATCTTTTACCCTGATCAGGTGCTCCTGCCAGGGGAGGAGGCACCGGTCGAGGGCTTCTGGATTGAACTCCTGTCCGCCGGTAGTCAATGACTTTACATTGTCGAGGAGTACCACCTTCAGGGAGATGCTGCCCCCCATGTAGGTCGCTATGTCCATCATAATGCCGTGGGTCTTGCACAGAAGCGCCGAGCGGGTTCCCATCAGGCTGGCACCATGAGCTATGGTATAGGCCACCTCTTCGTGGAAGGAGACGAACCCTGGTTTCCCGGTTTTCTGTGCGAGCGCCTTATAGACTGCCGTTGCGCCATAGCCTGGTACATTGTTCTTATATAATCCGTTTAATCAAGCGCAGTTTGTGCGTATACTTCTCCAGTTTTCCGTCGTAAATCCCCTGGTGGTCGATGGCATCTATGCGAACCTGCCCGGAGGCATGGATGACCCGGAAACGGTCGGCCAGAATCCCAACGTGGTTGATGGTTCCTTCTTCATCATCGAAGAAGGCCAGATCGCCTGGTTCCGCTTCATCGAGCAGGTTGACCACCTCCCCCTGGGTTGCCTGCTGCGAGGCATCACGCAGGAGTTTGATCTGCCTGAGACGGTAGACCATCTGCACCAGCCCGGAGCAATCAATCCCGAAAGGGGATCGCCCACCCCAGTGGTAGGGTGAGTGGAGGTACATCATGGCATCTTCGACCAGGTTGTGGTAGAACTCCTTCTTCTCCTGAGGACCCTCAATCTCCTCCACCCCTGATGTATCTGATACCTGGCCTTCGAAATGAAAGTTCTCCCCGGCAACGGTAAAGAACTGCCCTTCCAGTCCTGGCAGGGAACTCCCCAGCGGAATGGCGAACATCGTCTTTTGCGATTCATTGGCGATTAACTGGACCAGATCCATCACTACCGGAGTTTCGGCATTGAGCAGTCGGAGGAACTCCTGCTCATCGATGACCTGGATCTGGTTCTCAGGGATCCATCCTTCGTAGTTATCCCATGAGAGTCGTACCTGGTGCCAGCTGTCTTTCGTCTGGTAGATGCGGAGCAGCTCCCCGAAGAGGAGCTGAGTAGTCATTTCTGAGGTATGCAGGGGCTCCTTTCTTACCGGAACGATGCTCTGAAGATTGATGCCGAAGTTCATAACAGTAATTTTTAGCATTCAAAAGTACGAACATACAGAAAATAATCAAGGATTTATCCAGTGAAACCACCCGGTTCAGGGTCCCGGTTTTACCGGTGGAGATGGAGTGAAGGTAATATTTACCGGTTCGATCTCTCCGAACCTGGTGACTTTGATCAGGAGCGACTGATACGGTTTGAAGGACAGTGTGGTATGAATCGTGAAGCCCTGGTAGCTGATGGTAACTTCTCTTTCTACGGTCTCTTCCGACAAAGATTGACCGTAACGAAGTGGATATTTCAATCCCCGTGTCTTCGGATTGGCGAAAAAAATATACAGTCCGTCAGCTGTTTCCCGGCTCCAGAAATCGGGAAGATTGGCTCCCGCCACCAGCGGAGGGGTAGTGACCACAAGGTGAAGATCGGCTGAGACATTAGGAAGGGATTTGAGGGAACTGAGAACCTGGTCGTACAGAGGTGAAAACAGGGTTCCCGGCTCTATCGGATCGCGTTTCAGGCAAACAGGCATTCCGCTTTGCGCCAGAAGCAAAATCCAGTGGAGCGACTCAAACTCCATGTATTCTACATCGACATAGAGGCTGGAGATCCGTGCGTTTCCGCAGAAAAAATTTCCCGCTTCATCACGGGTAAAACCTGAAAGGAAATTCTGGTTGATCCAAACCGGCTGGTATCCACGGATCTCCTCAGGGGCTTTGACATACCGCAGTTCGTACGCTCCCCATGCCCATGGAAATTTAAGGGAATCGGGGTATTCCACTCCCATCCAGCTGTCTTCCAGCGGCAGATAAATGGCCATGGAAGTATACGGTTTCCCGGCACGCATGAATGAGGTTGTCCGTTCCAGATACTTGTTGAACGGTGGCAGTTCCAGGGCGAATGGGGCGTCGGGACCCACATGTACAGAAACATAGAACAGGTTGCTGCCTCCTTTCGGGTTGTAAGGCATACCATGCCAGATGATCTGATTGACTCCGTTGGCAAAGAGGGCATCGGCAACCAATTTCAGATCGGCGATCTGTTCCTGTTTCTGGAAGGGACCGGGCCCTGGCCAGCCTTTCCAGCCATAGAGGCAGGTGAAGGCCTCTGCTGAGACCACAGGTTTGGCTGTGATAACCGCTGTGGATGCAGGGATGCGCGCAAAAGAGGGTTCGAAAAGCAGGGCTTCTGTTTCGGGGATATCTACCAGGGAGAAGGCAGTAAGAAGATCCGTCGGGGACCCGCCACACTGAACCCGGGTAAAGGCATTATTCTGGTGGGCTACCTCTGTGAAGGGGGCATAGAATTCATAAAGCACATAATCGGAGAGCAATTTCATATAATCGTAGTATACAGGCTCGAAACCGGGACGATAGAGGCTGTCGACAAGTGGAAGAATATCGTAGCTGTAACGGCTGTTGAATTCCTGGTCGAATCCCTTCGTCCAGAGTTTCCGGGTCTCCACTTCCCACGAGTCGCAGAAGAGGGCCGAGTAGCTCCCGAGGAGTGCCGGCCGGAGGGCGCTGATCATTCGCTGGGCATAGCGCATCAGGGCATCCCGGTCGAGGTGGTTGATTACCCGTCCCTTTACAGGGTGCTCCCAGGTAAGACGCATGGTGGCTTCAGACAGGGTGTCGCCGGCGAAGATCGTGCCGTCTTCCGGAGGAACCTGGCTGTCGCCAAAAGGCCATAGCGTCCCGAAAGTGAAATCACAGGCCAACCCGATGCTGTTGGCATATCGTTTTGCAAAGGCCACAGACCGGGTCCACCCGGCCGATTGCCAGGCGTACCTTTTTGCCGCGGAATCTCCTCCCACCGGATAGATCCAGGCGATCTCCACTCCGCCGAACTCATTTTTTTTCAGCCAGTCGAGCTGATACTGCACGGCATTGGTGTCGATCTCCGATGCGAACCACCACCAGCGCGTCAACGGTTTGGCGATGGTGAAATCGGTATAGTTTGTCTCCTGGCTTTTTCCGGTACCAGGATACAAAAGGGACAGCAGACCTGTCAGAAGAGAAATAATCAGGGATTTTTGATTCATAGGATGGGGTATTTGAGAATGCGAAGTTCCGGAAAAAAGTAACAGGGCACAAGGGCACAGGGGCACAGGGGCACAGGGGCACAGGGGCCATAATGGTAG
>QYQJ01000149.1 GCA_007280875.1 Bacteroidota bacterium | reverse complement strand
GTTCCGGGTAGGGGATTTCTATGAAACCTTCGGAGAGGATGCCATCAAGAGTTCCAAAGCGTTGGGGATCGTGCTGACACGCCGGGCCAACGGAGCGGCCTCCTATGTAGAGCTGGCAGGTTTTCCGCACCATTCGCTGGATCTGTACCTACCCAGGCTGGTGAAGGCGGGGTATCGCGTAGCCATCTGTGATCAGCTGGAAGATCCCAAACAGGCAAAAACCATTGTCAAAAGAGGGGTGACTGAGCTGGTGACCCCCGGGGTTTCCTATCACGACAAGATCCTCGAGCAGAAGGAGAATAATTTCCTGGCAGGCGTTCATCTGGAACCCAGGATCTCGGGAGTGGCCTTCCTCGACATTTCCACCGGGGAGTTTTACCTGGCACAGGGAACGCTGGAGTACATCGACAAGCTGGTGCAGAGTTTCCGTCCGAGTGAGGTGGTAGTCCAGAAAAGTAAGCGGCAGAAATTCGTAGAGCTCTTTGGCGATAAATGCTACATCAACACATTCGACGACTGGGTATTCACTCCGGATTTCGCTCATGACCTCCTGTTGCAGCATTTCGGCACCAAGTCGCTGAAAGGTTTCGGGGTGGAGAGTATGGAACAGGCGGTTGTGGCTGCCGGATCGGCTCTTCACTACCTCGCAGAGACGCAGCACGATAAAGTTCAGCATATCTGTAAGCTGACCCGGATCGAAGAGGATCAGTACATGTGGCTCGACCGGTTCACCATCCGGAACCTGGAGTTGCTGCAGACCCCTCATGAACACGCTAAAACCCTGAATGAGGTACTGGACCAGACGGTTTCTCCCATGGCTTCCCGGTTACTGCGGCGATGGATCGTTCTTCCGCTGAAAAACAGGCAACCGATCGGGGAGCGATTGGATGTGGTGGAGTATTTCACGCAGCATCAGGAACAGATTGAACGCTATCGCAAAGCGTTTCATGAGATCGGCGATCTGGAACGGCTGATATCCAAGGTGGCGGTGGGGAAGGTAACCCCCCGCGAGATGATCCACCTGAAGCGGGCGATTGATGCGATCGAAGGGGTGAAAACCCTCTGCGGGAACTCCGGATGTACGGGACTCAGGAAGGCAGGGGAGCAGCTGACCAACCTGAAACTGGTAAGCGAACGCATTGAAAAAGAGATCAATCCGGATCCTCCGGCACTGGCTGTGAAAGGAAATATCATCCGGGAGGGAGTTTCGGAAGAGCTGGATACCTTACGGGCTATGGCCTTTTCGGGAAAGGATTACCTGGTAAGGATTCAACAGCAGGAGCAGGAACGAACCGGCATCAGCTCATTAAAGATCGGATACAATAACATCTTCGGGTATTACCTGGAGGTGACCAATGCCCATAAGGAGAAGGTCCCGGCGGAATGGCACCGGAAACAGACGCTGGTCAACTCGGAACGTTACATCACCGATGAATTGAAGATCTTTGAGGAGAAGATCCTGGGGGCCGAGGAGCGGATCCTGGAACTGGAGATGAATCTCTACCAGGAGCTGATCCTCTACCTGAACGATTACATCCAGCCGGTTCAGGTGAACGGTAACGTAATCGCCAGGCTGGATGTGCTGGTGAATTTCGCGCATATTTCGCTGCAGTACAACTACCGCCGGCCCAGGCTGAACGACACGTATATCATCGATATCAAGGGAGGTCGGCATGCCGTGATCGAACGGCAGATGAAGCCGGGAGAAGAGTACATTACCAATGATCTCTACCTGGACGACAAAACCCAGCAGATCATCATCCTGACAGGTCCGAACATGTCGGGGAAATCGGCTTTGCTCAGGCAGACTGCGCTGATTGTCCTGATGGCCCAGATGGGCTGTTTTGTTCCGGCCGAATCGGCCGACCTTGGTCTTACCGATAAGATCTTCACCCGGGTGGGGGCTTCGGATAACATCTCCTCCGGGGAATCCACGTTTATGGTGGAGATGAACGAAACTTCCAGCATCCTGAACAACATCTCCAACCGGAGTCTGATCCTGCTGGATGAGATCGGCCGGGGCACCAGCACCTACGACGGCATCAGCATTGCCTGGGCCATTGCGGAATACCTGCACCAGCATCCCCTCTTCCGGCCGAAGGTGTTGTTTGCCACCCATTACCATGAGCTGAATGAGATGGCTGATAAGTTTAACCGGATCCGCAATTTTCATGTCTCCATCAAAGAGATCGGTAACCAGGTGCTCTTTCTGAGGAAGATATTGCCCGGAGGAAGCGAACACAGCTTTGGTATCCATGTCGCCAAGATGGCCGGGATGCCCGCTGGCGTGCTGGAGCGGGCGGAGGAGATGCTGGCCCTGTTGGAAGCGCAGGGCAGTTCGCAGTTCGCAGTTGGCAGTTCGCAGGTAGCAACTGGCGAAAAACCAACAACGAAAAGCGAAAAGCGAAAAGCGAAAAGCATCCAGGATCCAGCATCCAGCATCCAGTTATCGTTTATCCAACTCGACGACCCGCTTCTGGAGCAGATCAAGCAGGATATTCTGAACACGGAGATCAACACGCTGACGCCGGTAGAGGCGCTGATGAAGCTCAATGAGATCAAAAAATTGCTGGAAAAAAAATAGGCTTATTCTTAATTTTCTTTATTTTTGTACCCCCAAAACGCAGAAGTAGCTCAGTTGGTAGAGCATAACCTTGCCAAGGTTAGGGTCGCGAGTTCGAGTCTCGTCTTCTGCTCACTTAACCGGGCCCTCAATTGAGGGCTTTTTTATCAGGACAAGAGACGCGATAAATCGATGAGACGCGATGAATCGATGAGACGCGATGAATCGCGTCTCTACGGGCCCTGGTGGTCCCGCTGGTGCGGGATAAATTCCACTGGTAGACACGCAGTGGAAGGAGAGGTAGATGATGCCCTGGTGGTGGAACTGGTAGACACGCAGGACTTAAAATCCTGTGGCTTCACGGCCGTGCGGGTTCAAGTCCCGCCCGGGGTACGACGTGTCAATTACGAATTACGAATTACGAATTACGAATTACGAATTACGAATTTTTCTCAGGCCGTTTTTCGTCGATCCCATATCCTGCGGTTCCTAAGGTGTTACTGAGATCCCGAGTATTCGGGAGAAGCAGCCGTATCCCGTAATCCGGATCGAGTGTCATGTATCCAACGTGTCGTTACAACTTCCTTTTTGGGGATCTGTCATATCTGATCAATAGTCCAATCTGTCAAATCGATCTGATATCAGCATTTTCATGGATTCTTTAAATCCTTTGTTTAAAAAGCTGATATCAATAAAATCCATCCAGTCTTCCTTTGCTTTGGCCATTTTATTAAAGACATTCTCCTGCTGCTTCATATCCAGGTTCAATGTGTTGAATGCAGTAATGAAATCGTTGCGTCTTATTTTTTTCTTTTTTCCATTTAAGGTAAGAGCCAGATCTTCATCGTCGGCCGGATTCACCAGGGCGGTTGATACCATGTCATAAGCGGGAGCAAGAACATAACCTATGCCGGGTCGTTTTACCAATGAAAAATTCTTCAGGTGCATATCAGCATTACCTGTAAGAAAAGAAAACAACACCTGTTCAAAAAAATTCACCACATCCAATCCCGGATTCATAGAATATTTCAATACAGCTTTAGCGATTTGCTCATATGAACCATGGTATTTGTCTTCTGTTAATCGCTCTGTAAGCTGGCACATATCTTCCATGTGCAGTTTGTTTTTTTTATGCCGGTCAATTCTTTTTGTGATGTAGGCCAGATTCCCACTCTGAAGCCTGATCAGGCTGTGAGGTACCACATCAATCCTTGCGATCTCTGCCAGGTGCATGGTCAGGTCTTCCACTTCAGGTAGTTGCTGATAATGCATTGCGGGTGGTTTTAAAATATATCCGCCCCATAACCCTACAATAGTAAACCGTTTAGGTTCATCCCTGCCTTCACCTTGGGTCAGATGGAGTGATAATTTAGCCTGGACCCCCGTAACTGCTATTTGGCTTTTTACAACCTGCAAGGCGAGTTCACCCATTTGTTTTTCAGTATAAGGCAATACTGGTGGGCTTAGCTGATCAAAGATCTTTTTGCTGCAGGCAGGATGAAAATCTACCTCATTTTCTTCAAGGGGTTGGTAGCAGAATAAACATCTTGTCATCCGTTGTCCTCCTCAATTACCTGGTGAACACTTACGGCTCCTATACATTCTTTACAACAAACCAAAAGCAAACCCATGCGATCGCGGGGGTCCAACTTCCAGTTCCTGCCGGCTATATCCAGCAACCATCCTTCAGGGATCAACCCATCGAAGAAGGGAAATAAAACCCTGCTGGTATATGATGCTTCCTGTATTGGTAGCGTAAGACTGACAGGCCCGGCCCCTGAGGACCCCAGATAAAGAGGATCATAAACAAAATGATACCCATTTTCATCCTGAGTAAGCCATCCTGCTGTCTGCCCGTTAATTTTTATTTCAGCCTTTCTCATTGCTCATTTATTATAAAATCACGGGTCATCTCTACGGGGCCCAATTCATACCCAAATAATTTAAGTACCTGGTTCACCTTATCCATTCTGAGGGCTTCCTTTCCCTGTTCCATTTCCCTGATAAAGCGAAGCCCAACGCCAGCCTTTTCAGCCAGATCCGACTGAGTAAGGTTCGCAAGGCGTCTTTTTTCTTTTACAAATTTCTTTAATTGCATAAAATATACCCTTTAGGGTGCAAATATAATATAATTATTCAAATTATACCTTTTCGGGTATGTTATTTCAAATATTAATGCTGACAATACCCATTCGGGTATAAATATATCAATTGAAAACGCTATCCTTCTTGTGGCCGGTGATACCCTTGATGGTTTTTGTATTCATACCAAGCATGATGCTATTTGTAATGAAGGTCTTCCTGGCGGTATGATTGGTGATTAGTGCATGTTTAGGTGACGTATGTTCCGTTGCTTTTCCTCCCGAGTAATCAATGTATGTAACAGGTGTATTGATCTCAGCTTCCTCGCAGCAATCTTTGATATGTTTATTCAGTTTTTCCACTGTATCCCTCATCATGCCTTCCCGTTAGAATTTTGTATTTCAGGTACCATTTTAATAGCCGATGAGCAGGAAAATCAACAGGCATAATACCCGTGCAAGTTCTTGAACCGGGTTCCCGACAAAATAGGGCGAACTCAGATGAGGAAATTAACACTGCAGACAAGCTTATTTCGGACGGAATTCTGATCAGGTTTTGCAGCTTCCGGGTAGAATAAATATTCATCTCAAAAATGCCTGATAATCATTGACTTTCTACTTTTTATTTTGTACATTCGAAGAAAATAACTTTTTGTTATTAAACAAACCCATGAAAAAAAGAACGGAAATGCTGCTTTACCTTATAGGTTTAGGCAGTGTAGTGATTTCCATTGTAAGCGGTTGCCAGAAGATGGACACAACAGATCCAAACCCTGAAACAAAAGACCCATATGCCATGTTTGAATATACCAGAAAACCGAACGGGATCGTTTCATTTACCAATACTTCCCATGATGCGACGTCCTACTTATGGGATTTCGGTGATTTGACCACCTCTACCACATCAGCGGAGACGTTTGAACATCAATATCTCCAGAACGGTTTGTACCATGTGACACTTACCGCTTATGGAAACGGAACCTCAACCGGAGCCTATGCAGATCTGAATATTACCACAGTAGTCAGTGAAACTGTCACCGACATTGACGGCAATGTGTATCACACAGTGACGATTGGCACACAGGTATGGATGGTTGAGAACCTGAAAACGACACATTACAGGAATGGCAACCCTATACCTAACGTAACCGTTAACACGGCATGGAACGACCTTACAACAGGGGCTTATTGTGATTATGATAATGATGCAAGCAATAGTATAATCTATGGCAGATTATACAATTGGTATGCGGTAAGCGATAACCGAAACATAGCCCCCACCGGCTGGCATGTTGCCACTAATACCGAATGGATAACACTTACAACCTATTTAGGAGGTTCAAGTGTTGCCGGCGGAAAAATGAAATCTATTGGTACGATCGAGGCAGGGACAGGCTTATGGCATGCCCCTAATACCGGGGCAACAAATGAAAGTGGATTTACAGCCGTTCCGGCCGGCCTGCGTTACTACTATGGGCCATTTGACTTTAAAGACTACTACAGTCGCTGGTGGACTTCTTCCGAGGACTATACGGACTATGCCTGGAGCTGGCTCGCGCACTACACCACCATCAATATAGGCAATGGCAGTGACTATGAGGGTTATGGGTGTTCCGTGCGTTGTGTCAGGGATTAATGAGTTGCAAAAAAGTTAACCTGGCAAAATGAATGGGATGACCCGGATCCATCATCCCGCCGATGAAACTCATATTTCTTTTTTTTTATATCTTAGTTGAAATTTAACCCTGGGAGTATGAGCATCAAACGATTTCTTCCCTGGATTGTATTTGCCCTCATTGCATTGATTTTCCAGGAATCCTGCAAGAAACAGGAAACCCATTATGAACAGCCGTTTCTTACTTTTTCTTTTCCACGGATGGAGCGTAAACACGATCTCTATTACCGGATCGATTATCAGGCGCGATCGATCGAAATCGTCTTCAACGAGAATCTCGATCCTGCCACCATTACAGCGAGTATTTCTCTCCGGGATCTGTTTAGTCCCCTTGACGGGAAGTATGACATTGACGTTTCCGGCGCCGTGGTATGGCTTCTTTTCCATCCTGATTTTCACCTGAAGGATGGCTGGTTATATTCCCTGACCCTCACCACCGGGATCCGTTCGGTCAGTGGGCATCAATTACAGTCGTCAGAAACCCTGGAGTTGAGAAGTACAGCGAGGCCCTTTGGTTTGCCTGACGGTTCCCCCGGGCAGGATACCCTTCCGGCCAATTCCATCGCGGTGATCAGCGATATTCATATGGGAGATGAACGGGCTACGACCGGACACTATTGCTGGTTCGGTGAAAACAAGGAGGCCCTGGAAAGTTTTCTCGATCTGGTTAAGGTGGATGGAGCGATCAAACAACTCGTGATCCAGGGTGATCTTTTTGATGAATGGATCATTCCCTTTGATAGCAAGCCCTTCGATCCTGATCAGGGAGTACATAATTCACGGGAGTATTTCGCTTCCATCGCTACCTCCTCAACGAACCTGGGAATTCTGGAGAAGCTGAGATCCATTGCGGCAGATCCGGAGATCGAACTGATTTACATTCCGGGTAATCACGACATGTTGATGACCCAGGAAATCCTGGACAGCATCATACCCGGTGTCATCTGGCAGGGTGACGTGACAGGATTGGGGAAATACAATCCGGTTCCGGAGATCATTATGGAGCATGGCCACCGGTACGATTTCTTCAATTGTCCGCAACCACTGGTCAATCCCGGGCATATGTTGCCGCCCGGATATTTTATCTCCCGGATGGATGCATACGCCCTGGCCAGCCAGACGGGCAGGTTCCTGAAGGGCGAAGCTGAAAGAACGGGCGATGTGACTTTTTTAACTGCCTGGACACTGGCTATGGGCTATATCTTCATCGATTACTCCATTCCACCTCCCCCGATGGATAGCGCCAATATCCTGATGACCGGCATCGATGGTTACCCGGGACCCTTGTCCTTTAACGGGACGAGAGATATGTATGCGGCCAACATCGAGGAACTGTGGATGAATACCCAGACCACCAATGGGGTTCCGGTTCCGCTCAGCTTGCTAGTGGCCATGTGGACCAGCCTGGATCTTACCACCGCTGCCATCCTGGAATACATGCAACAATCGCAGCATCTTGCCTCCTATAAGGTCATATCATTCGGCCATTCCCATAACCCTTTGCTGGAGGTGTTTCCAACCGGGGAGGATTACACAAATATTTACGCCAATTCAGGTTCCTGGGTCGATGCCGACCAATGCAAGCATAAGGTCCGGACATTTCTCGTTATTACACCCGGGGAATGGACAGGCTCGGCACTGGATGTTGTGAGGTTATATCAGTACGACCCGGAGATCGGTTCAGATACTACAGGTAGCGGATATGCACCGGTGTTGCTGGCGGAGGAAAATATCTAATGTGCATCCAATCCATGCAGCATATACACCATATGCATCAGCGATTTCGTGATCTCTTCCATGTATTCATTCACCGCCCTGACACTCCCGGGAAGGGTGAAAATCAGCGTTTTTCCTGCTATTCCGGCAATGCTCCTGCTCAACAGTGCCTGATACTTTTCTGTGCCATATTTCACCCGTATCATCTCCATGATGCCGGGGATCTCTTTGTCGAGTAATGGCTTTACTACCTCTGGGGTAAAATCTCTCGAACCGATCCCGGTTCCTCCGGTAGTGAAGATGAAGTCGGTTCCGGCTTTTATGGCCTCCTGTAACGTGGTCCGGAGTTGGTCGGGATCATCGGGGAGGAGAGTGACGATGGACGAGGGACGAGGGATGAGGGAAGAGGGAAGAGGACTATTCTCAGTGCCAAGTGCGGACTGCGGACTGCGGACTGCCGACTGCCAACAGGCAAAGAACTCTTCAAGGATCTTCTGTACACGCGGCCCTGACAGGTCCTCATATTCGCCATGGAAGGCGCGGTCGGAGAGGGTGATGATGTGCGCTTTGAAGACCTTAGGTTGGTAGAGGAGGATGGTTTCAGGTTTCAGGTTTCGGGTT
>QYQJ01000219.1 GCA_007280875.1 Bacteroidota bacterium | reverse complement strand
GATATCGGGGAGATGGAGCGAATCATATAAAAAGGAGTTGTACGACAGCCGCATCTTTTCCAGCCGGAAAATCGCCGGGGCGATTCTGAATGCCCAGGCTCCTCCGGCATGTTTTATCAATGCATCTGCAGTGGGCATTTATAACGACGGGCAACGACAACTGGAAGAAAGCACTGATCTGGCGGATCATTTCCTGGCCAGACTGATCCGGGATTGGGAAGCTGAAGCCCTGAAAGCAGCGGGAAAATGCCGGGTGGTGATTCTCAGGCAGGGGGTGGTCCTGGCCAAAGACGAAGGAGTTCTGGAGAAGATGGCTCCCCCCTTCCGGATGGGGATCGGAGCCAAAGTGGGCAATGGCCGCCAGGGTGTATCCTGGATCCACATCAATGACCTGCTGGAGATCTTTCTCTTTGTGATTGACCATTCCGAGATCACAGCCATTGTCAACGCTGTGGGAGAATATCCGACCGACAACTACCACTTTTCGGAAATGCTGGGCCGGATGTTCGGTCAGCCGGTGTACTTTACCATTCCAAAATTTGCACTGAAACTGATTTATGGAGAAGGCTCCATCGTGTTAACGGAAGGACAAAAGGTGATCCCCGGGAAGCTGCTGAAGAGCGGGTTTCAGTTTCAATATCCTTCTATTGATAAAGCGCTGGTTGGGATTTACAGGGAGCAGCCTGCTATCTGATATCCATCTCCCTCAGCAGCCACGAGGCTCCGGCATATTTATCCATAATGAAGAGCAGGTAGCGGATATCCAGAACGATATTCCGGCACTGACCGGGATCGTATAACAGGTCGCTCATCGTCCCTTCCCAGTTTCTGTCAAAATTGATCCCGATCAGTTCTCCGTTTCCATTCAGCACAGGCGCGCCGGAATTTCCTCCCGTGGAATGGATGGTGGAGATAAAGGCCACATGCAGGGTGCCATCAGGATCGGCATACCGGCCATAATCGGCTGCAGAGATCAGCCTGTTCAGCCGCTGGTCCACAGCATAGTCATAAATGGTTGAATCCTCCTTCTCCAGGATCCCCCGCACTGTGGTAAACGGGTAATAATCCACCCCGTTGGCCGGTTCAAATCCCCTGATCTCTCCGAAACAGACCCGCAGGGTGGAGTTGGCATCCGGGTAGAACTGACGGTCCGGCTGCATCTCCATCAGTGCTTTCATATAAATCCGCTGCAAACTGTCTATGGAGGTGGTGATTGATTTCCCGGCAGGAAGGATATCCTGCTGGTAGCGCTTGCTGATGCTCTTTGCCATCATATAAGCAGGGTCAGCAGTGAGCTTCCGGGCCGACTTCCTGTCGTAGGATCCCAGAAATGCATACAACCGGGCAGAATCGGCAAACAGGGAAGAGGCAAATAACTCATCCACATAAGCTTTCACATTTCCATCATACTTCTTTGTGATCCATTCAAATCTCCCGGGCAGGGAAGCAGGCTCCATATGGTGTTGCATCTCACCCAGCATCTCCGAAGTTATCTCCTGATCGATCAGGGGCTGGTAATCCTTGTAGAATCCGCTGGCCCTTTGCTGTAATTCTTTAACCTCTTCGTCAACCGTCTCGTCCGATACCGATTTATCCTGCGATTTGTCAATCAGCGTCCCGAACGACAGGGCAAAACCAAAGATTTCAGGCGCCATTCCTGCTTCCCCGAGATAGATCTCGGCCAGTGCGATCGGTTGAAGGGTTTTATACAACTCTGCGAACCCGGGAAGAATCAGTTCATAACGGGTCTCTCCGTTCCGTTGAGCGGCAGCCCAGGATTGGAATTTCTCTTCAAACCGTTGCTTCTCTGCCACTCCATCAGCCCGGCGGATGCCCCGTGTCTCGCCAATCATTTTTTTCCAGTAATTGGCAATCCTGACACGTTTCGAAGCGTATTGGATCCGGACCAGGCGGCTGGTATCCATGGCATACCCGATGATATCGAGCCGTTTCTGACGTAATCCGATCTTTACCGGATTCTCTTTGAAAGCGATCTGCTCCACCGCCACGGCAGGTAGGTACTCCCGGGTGGTTCCCGGATTGCCGAACAACAGGGCGAAGTCGCCCTCCTCATACCCTCCGAGTGAAACGGGCAGGTAGCGTTTCGGTTTATAGGGAACATTCGCTGAGGAATAGTCTGCAGGCTGATTGTTTGTATCAGCATAGATACGGAACACTGAGAAATCGCCTGTGTGACGAGGCCACATCCAGTTATCGGTATCTCCGCCAAAATTCCCGATGCCGGAAGGAGGTGCCCCCACAAACCGGATATCCCTGAATTCCTCTGTGACGTAAAGCAGGAATTGGTTATCATGAAAAAAGGGTATTACCTGGGCTTCGTAATGCGTCTCCCCGGTGGCTTCTTTCGTAATCTGCCGGCTATTCTTTCGGATCAGAGAATCCCGCTGCTGCTCCGGGAGGGAGTCGGTCACCCCTTCGAGCACCCTGGCAGTCACATCCTCCATCCGCACCAGAAAGGTAATGGTAAGTCCGGGATTCGGCAGCTCTTCTTCCATGGAGGCAGCCCAGTACCCGTTGGTGAGGTAGTCGTGTTCCAGGTTACTGTGGCGCTGGATCGCACCGAAACCGCAATGGTGGTTGGTGAGCAGCAGTCCGTTCGGGGAGACTACCTCTCCCGTGCATCCCCGCCCAAACCTGACAATGGCATCCTTCAGACTGGATTGGTTGATGCTGTAAATATCTTCGGCCGACAGCCTGCACCCCATCTGCTGCATCCGCCCGATGTTTTTATTCAGCAGCAGCGGGACCCACATGCCCTCATCTGCAAGCAGTGATTGGTGACTGGTGACCAGTGAAAAAATGACAATGACCTTAAAAACTTTCAACATCCTGATTTCGTTTTTCATTTCTCGTTGCTTCGCTTCGCAATGATTGTATTTCCGTATTTCCGTATTTCCGTATTTCGCACCTCATAACCTGAACCGTAGATAACTGATCTTTTTTCCTGCCTCCAGCCATACCGACTCATAATAGGTCTGGATCCGGGCGGCCGGCTCCTCTTGATACTCATGGTAGAGATCCTCTGTAGCCAGGAGAATCTCCGCCTTCCGCTTTTGCAGCACCTCCAGGGTGTAAGCAAAGAGATCCCGGTCGTCGGTTTTCAGGTGAATCAGCCCGCGGGAACTAAGAATTCTCCGGTACCGCTCCAGGAAGAGGGGTGATGTGAGCCGTTTTCGTTCTTTCCCGGGCTGGGGGTCGGGAAAGGTGATCCAGATCTCTGAAACTTCGCCCGGTTGAAAAATCCGTTCAATGTGATCGGCCCGGGTCCGGATGAAGGCTACATGATGCAGGTGTTCTTCCTCTGCCGTCTTGCATCCCCGCCATAACCGGGCTCCCTTGATATCGATTCCGATGAAATTGCGTTCAGGATACTCCCGGGCCAGTCCAATGGTGTATTCGCCCTTTCCGCAACCAAGTTCCAGGGTGATGGGGTGATGGTTCCGGAAAAAATCTGCTCTCCATCTTCCCTTCATCCGGAAATCGGGGTGAAGATCAGGATAATGAGGTTGAAAAAGATGGGGGAAGTAACGGTTTTCGGTAAAGCGGACAAGCTTCTTCTTCGCCACCTCTTCTGCTATTTTTCCAGGATCCACGCTCCCGGAAATCCGTTGGCCTTCAGGGTGTTCATAGTGCGGATCGCCTCAGATTGGGAAGTGAACACGCCGGCAGCCACGCGGGATAGTCCGCCGGAAGAACGATCGAATACCAGGGCTTTTATCCCCTGCTTTTTCAGCTTGCTGACCAGCTTGTGCGCGTTGTTTTCCACCCCGAAAGCTCCGACGATGACAGCGAAGGATCCCGAGGGAGGAGCGGAAGTTTGCGGTGGGGTGCGTTCGGGTTCAGTCTTGTATGCCTGCACGCCAGCAGGTTCACTTTTGTCCCTTACAGGGCCGAACGATTGTTCCATGTCAGAGACCGGTTCGCTGGTGTTGACGGGTTCCTCGTATAGATGCGAAGGGGTCTTTTCAGGGGGGGCCTGTTTCGTTTCCGCGTTGCTGAATGGGGAAAGGGAGGAGAAGATGTCGGCCGCGCTCCAGGAGCCCGATTTGATGGAGTCGTATCCGGCCAGGCTCAGGATGATGGCCGCTGCGATCGGGATGGCCAGAATGGCCGCCCATTTCAGGGGCTTGGGTATGGCGCGTTTCACCAGTTCCCGCGTATCGATGCGCGTCTGCAACCGTTTTTCGACCTTGTCCTGATAGGGATCTCGTTTTATGGGAGCTGAAAAGAAGGGTTGCAGTCCAAAGGACTCAGGGAGCAGGTTGGAACGGAGGTCCTGGTCAAACTGGATGTTGCCTTCTTTCCCCATATAAAATTTCCCGATTCCCTGAAAGATCAGGTATTTTCTTGACTTCAGCACTTTTATTGTTTCTTCGGAAAACTTCCGGATGTGCTCATTCGCTTCAGTAAAGCTGATCTTTTCCGCCTGGGCGATATGGTTGGCCAGGAGGCCGTCGTTCTGCCGGAGGTTGATGTTGAAGAGAATCTTTTTGGAAGGAGGTTGAAAGGTATGGTACACCGGATGAATCTGGGCCGGAAGATGGTTCCCCACAAATCCTCCCATTCCCGGAATGATCACGCAATCATGCTCTGATAACAAATCCGCGATGTAGTGTTGAATTTCCATAACCTGGGGTATTTGACCTGCTAAGATACCAATAAATAGCGAGGATCAGTGCATTATGTCGGGAATTTTTAGCAAATCCGAAGGGGTGTCGATGGAGATGCTCTTGTATTCTGTTTCCCGGACGAATATCCTGAATCCATGTTGCAGCCACCGGAGTTGTTCAAGCGATTCGGTCCGTTCCAGGGAACTCTCGGGCAACTGAACCAGTTGGGGAAGAACGGCCTGACGGAATCCATAAATGCCTACATGCTCATAAAAAATAGCACCTGGTACTCCGGCGGAAGCACGATCCCCTGTGGAAGCATGCGTCTCATTTGCCTTGCCGTTCTTGACGTATGGAATGGCCGACCGGCTGAAATAGAGGACCCGGTGATCCTGATCAAAGACCAGCTTTACTACATTGGGATCGGTGATGTCGTGCGGACTGACAATTTTCCGGGCCAGTGTAGCAATGCTCACACCGGGATCCGTAAAACAACTTAGTACCTCTGAGATCTGTTCCGGAAAGATAAAGGGCTCATCGCCCTGGATGTTCACCACTATATCTGCCTCCAGCTGCTCACTGGCAGAGAGAATCTTCAGCGCTTCCGCACACCGGTCGGTACCGGATTGGTGACTGGCGGCTGTCATCACGGCCTCTCCGCCAAAATCACGAACATGGTTCAGGATACCCTCGTGATCGGTAGCTACCACAACCCGGTTGAGACCGGGACACCTGGAGGCCTGTTCATAGACCCGCCGGATCATTGATTTGCCGTCAATGACAACCAGTGCTTTCCCGGGAAACCGGGTAGAATCGTAGCGTGCCGGAATGATCCCAAGACTCTTCATCAGGCTCACTAAAATAATCCGTGAAGTTCTGCATTGATCCGGTCAATGACCACCCCGAGGTCCTCCGGTTTGTCAGGGAAATTCACAGTGTCTACATCCACAATCAGGAACTTTCCATGCTTGTACCCTGCAATCCATTCTTCGTAGCGCTCGTTGAGGTTTTTCAGGTAATCGAGACGAATGGCGCTTTCGTATTCACGGCCCCGTTTCTGGATCTGCTTCACCAGGGTCGGGACAGTGGCTCGCAGGTAGATCAGCAAATCGGGGGGCTGAATCAGGGAGCTGATGAGTTCAAACAGGGAGAGGTAGTTATCGAAATCCCGTGTGCTCATCAGGTTCATGGTGTGGAGGTTGGGGGCGAAGATATAGGCGTCTTCGTATATAGTACGATCCTGGATCACCGTTTTCCCGGATTTCCTGATGCTCACGATCTGTTTGAAACGGTTGTTCAGAAAGTAGATCTGCAGGTTGAAGGACCACCGTTGCATATCTTCGTAAAAACTGTGCAGGTAGGGATTGCTATCGATCCTTTCGTAGTGTGGCTCCCAGTTGAAATGCTTGGCCAGGAGCTCTGTAAGGGTTGTTTTTCCCGATCCGATGTTTCCGGCAATGGCAATATGCATAAGTCCGATTTTATTTCAAAGATAAAAAAACAACCGGAGCTACGAAATCATTTGGAGGATTTCGTCAACATATTTCCGGTCGTTGAACAGCCGGGGCACCTTATGCTGTCCGCCCAGCTTTCCTTTCGATTTTAACCATTTGTAAAAGGTATGCCGGGGCATCACCCGGATGATGGGTGCAGCGAGCATCAGGTTGTGGTATCGCTTGGCTTCGTAATCGGAGTTCAGCGATTTCAGGGCATTATCAAGAATCTCCGTAAAATAAGCCATCTCCTGCGGTGGTTCCTCAAACTCAATCAGCCATTCATGAGCACCTCTGCTGCTTCCTTCCATGTAGACCGGTGCGGCAGTATAGTCGATAACCTGACAGTTACACCGCTCACAGGCAATGGAAAGGGCCTGGTCGGCGTTGTCGACAATGATCTCCTCCCCGAAAGCGTTGATGAAGCTGCGGGTCCTTCCGGTAATGCGGATCCTGTATGGATTAATGGATGTGAACTGCACGGTATCGCCTACCAGGTATCTCCATAAACCGGCATTGGTACTGATAACCATGGCGTAATTGACCTCGGGCTTGACCTCTTCAAGTGCAATGGCTTTCGGGGATTCAGAGCCCAGATCGTCCACCGGAATAAACTCATAGTAGATGCCATAATCGAGCATCAGGAGCATGTCGCTAACGGAGTCCCTGTCCTGGATGGCAAAAAAACCTTCTGATGCGTTGTATGTTTCCAGGTAATGCATCCCGCGCGACGGGAGTATCCTCCGGAATTGCTCACGGTATGGCTTGAAGCTGACACCCCCATGGATAAAAAGCTCAAAATTGGGCCAGACTTCGAGCAGGTGCTCTTTCCCTGTGATATCCAAAATCCGCCGGAACAGCAGCAACGTCCACGACGGGACCCCGGAAATGTTGGTTACATCATGCTGGATAGTTGCCGCAGCCATTTTATCGATTTTCGATTCCCATTCGTCCATCAATGCAATCGAAAGGTTCGGGGTGCGGAGAAATTCAACCCAGAAGGGCAGGTTCTGCATGAGGATCGCCGAGAGGTCTCCCTGGTAATACATAGATTCATTTGAACCCTCCACAATCTGATGCGTTCCCCCCATCCCGATCGATTTACCGGCAAACAGATTCGTTTCGGGGTGGTTGTTGCAATAGATGCTCAGCAGGTCTTTCCCCCCTTTGAAGTGACACTCTTCCAGCGCCTCCTCGCTCACCGGGATAAACTTGCTTTTATCGGCTGTAGTCCCCGACGACTTGGCGAACCACTTGATATCCGTAGGCCAGAGGATATTTTGCTCTCCCCGCTTCAGTCGGTCGATCGAGGGTTTAAAATCGTCATATTCCCTGACCGGGATCCGTTCCCTGAAAATCTCAGGGGAGTGAATCGATTTAAATTCATAGGCCTGACCCCACTCTGTATCGCGGGCTGTCTGCAGCAGTTTTTTAAACCATTCGTGCTGCACCTCATGCGGGTACTTCAGGAAAAGCTCGATCTGGTGGATCCGCTTTTTCATGAGCCAGGAGATGACTGTATTTAAAAGTTCCATTTGCCAGAGGGATCGGTTCAGCTAACCAAAAATACAATTATTCCCGACACATGAGACACCGGGGACCCCACACCGGTATTATCCCGTTCCATAATTTATCCCCAATCACCGGCTCTTCACAATGCTCCCGGTAACCATAACAATCAAGCTGAAGCTGCATGGACTTTTCTTTTTTTCAGCAATCGTCAAAGATTTGATAAAATCTGAAGTTTATTTTAGTTTCTTGGCAGAAAATGAGGGTAAAGTAATTAAATTTGCATACCTAACAATGAATCATTCATGTAGTATATTTTAAATAGAAACATCATGACAAAGATCAAATTATTTATTGTCGAGGATGAGTTGATCCTGGCGCATGATCTGAAAGCCAAGCTTACAGACCTCGGTTATGAGATCATGGGACTGGAGACAAAGGGGGAAAGTGCTGTTGAGACCATTGCAGGACTTAAAGAGAAGGATCAGGAACCTGATATTGTGATCATGGACGTCAAGTTGGCCGGGACTATGGATGGCATTGAAGCGGCCAGGATCTTAACCGAAAACTCAAACTGCGGAATTATATTCCTGACCTCCCTGAACCGGAACGATGTATTCAATAAATCGTTCTCCCTGAAACCTTATGCCTACCTCTTTAAACCGGTTGATATCGACCAGATACGGGCAGCTATCGAAGTAGCCAACTACCAGCGTAACCTGGAAATTACCAACGAGCGGATCATCTCGGAACTGAAGACCGAAATCCAGCATCGGAGAAATGCCGAGAAAGAAAAGAATCAGCGATTGCAGGAGCGCATCCGGGCTGAACAGAAAGTAAACCAGCTCCTCAAGCAGAAACACCAGATGGAGCTCGACCTGATCAACCGGGAACTGGCGACCTCATCAATATTCATCTCACAGAAAAATAAAATCATCGGACTCATCCGGAAGGACCTTCACCGGTTACTGAAGCGGGGGAAGGCGATCACCCGGAAAGAGATTGGTGAAGTGCTTGAGGGAATTGATGAAAACATCAAGTTCGACAATGACTGGTACCGTATCAAGGCCCATTTTGAAAAGATTCATCCCGGTTTCTTCGACAGGCTCAGGGGAAAGCACCCCCAGCTTACCCCCACCGATCACAAGCTGTGCGCCTTGCTGCGGATGAACCTGGCTACCAAGGAGATCTCACATATCCTGAAGATTACGGCTCCCAGTACTGAAATTTCACGAATCAGGTTGCGGAAAAAATTGGATCTGCCCAAAGGAACCAACCTGGTGCAGTTCATCTGCAATATTTAATCCTCCATCAGCTCATCGGTGAGGGCGAGGTTGTGAAACACCTGTTGCACATCGTCATCCTCTTCGATCAGGTCGATCAGCTTAAGGACTTTTCGGGCACTTTCTACATCGAGGATTTCTGTTGATTTTGGTATTCTCTGCAAGGAGGCGCTTTCGCATTCGACATTCAACTCCTCGAGCTTCTTCACCATATTCCCGAAATCTTCCATTGCGGTGGTAATGGTGAATACCTCCTCGTCCACTTCAATATCTTCGGCACCTGCATCGATCACCTCCATTTCAAACTCCTCCTGATTAAGATCACCTCTCGGCACCACAAATACCCCCTTCCGGTCAAACAGGTAGTTGAGCATTCCGTTTTTTCCAAGTTCTCCCCCGTATCTATTGAAATAGGCCCGAATGTTACTAACTGTCCGCTGGGTGTTATCGGTCAAGCATTCCACATAGAGAGCGATCCCATGTGGTCCTTTCCCTTCGTAGATTGTCTCGGTAAGGATCGCTGCATCTTTATCAGATCCCTTGCTGATGGCACGCTGGATGGTATCCTTGGGCATAGAGGCCCCTTTGGCGTTGGCAATGGCAACCCGCAGCCTTGGATTACCAACCGGATCGCCTCCTCCTTCCCTGACCGCAATGGTAATCTCTTTGATGATCCTGGAGAAGATCTTGGAGCGTTTGGCATCCAGGGCTCCTTTTTTGCGCTTTATCGTCGACCATTTATTGTGACCGCTCATGGAAGTGAAAATTTAAAGATTTACGGAGTAAAATTACGATTTTTTCCCTCCGTTTTTGAAAACGATTGGTAACTTTGACAGATTCAAAACACCATAAAAACCTTTGCATATCCGATCCTTCTTTGTTTTTCTGCTCCTGTTTCTATGCTTGCTGGTACTGCATTTCCAGTGTGCCAATCCGGTTACTCCTGAAGGCGGAGCAAAGGATATCAAACCCCCGGAAGTGATCGGCGCCGAGCCACCCAACTATTCCACGCAATTCGTCTCTCCCAGCATCCGGATTTATTTTAACGAATTCATTTCACTGAAATCAACCGGAAACGAGATCTTCGTCTCCCCGCCTCTTGCCAAAAAGCCAGACTACAAGCTGAGAGGGAAAAGCGTCCTGATCAATCTGAAAGATTCGCTTACCCCAAATACTACCTACAACATCAATTTCGGGAGAGCCATTTCCCCCATCACCGAAGGAAATATACTTACGGATTTCAACTATGTTTTTTCAACCGGCACCTTCATCGATTCCCTGATGATCTCCGGTTCGGTGATCAATGCGTTTGATGATGAACCTGTTCCGGATGTCTATGCCGAACTCTATACCAATTCAGTCGATGCCATCCCATTCGATTCACTCCCTTACCTGGTACCTCCCCTTTATCTTGCACGAACGGATAAGCAGGGACGTTTCTCCTTTCACAACCTCCGGAACGAAAGTTATAAGCTGATTGTGCTTGACGACCAGAGCGGGGATATGATTTACAACATGCCGGCAGAGAAGATCGCTTTTGCGGATTCTCTGGTCAAACCCTGGCTGGATCCAGGTGTTCGGCCCGACAGCACAGGAAGCGATACGGTACCCGTAAGCGACTCAATTGCTCACAAGATGCTGATCCTCAGACTCTTTGAAGAGGTAGATTCCTCTCAGGAGGTGGCCAGATCGGAGTTATTGAAGAACGGCCTGATCCGGATCATCTATAAATTCCCTCCCCGTCATCCACGGATCACCCCCCTGAATATCGATACCACCGTTGCATGGTGCACGGAAGAATACAGTACCAACCGTGATACCGTTTTACTTTTTACACAGGTTGACCTCCCTGATACCCTGATCCTGCAGATCCATGACAGCCCGGAAATTCTGGATACAGTAACCATCTTCCCCACCCGGCTCCCTCCCCCCAAACGAGGGAAAAATGAAGCGGAGAAACCGGAACAACTCTCCGTCACCTGGGACTCAAGGGGGAACTTCAACCACCTGAAATCCAAGCTGACATGTACCTTCTCCTATCCGGTAACAAAATTTGACTTCCGGGGAATCCTGTTGATCAGTGGAGGAGATACCCTGATCCCGAAGGTATCGTTTGCCGATACCCTGATGCGTAAAATTGTAGTTGAAGCAACCTGGAAAGAGGCTACATCGTACCGCCTGCTGATCCCCGATTCGGCCTTCATCACCTCTAACGGATTGAGTCATGATACGATCCGCCACACTTTTCAAACGGTCAATACAAGGGATCTCGGGTCCCTCTTCATCAACCTGAACATCGCCGATCAACCGGGAAGCTACATTGTTCAGTTACTGACGGAAAAAGGGAAAGTTGTGGAGGAACAGATGATCAGTGAATCAGGAACTGTAAAATTTCCGTTTATCGCACCCGCTAAATACCGCATCAAAGCGATCCTGGATTCGAATCTAAATAAACGCTGGGATACAGGCTATTACCTGCTTAAGAAGCAGCCTGAGCTGGTCTTCTTCTTTCCGAAAACCATTGAAATCAGAGGAAACTGGGATGTGGAAGAGGAATGGAACTTGTAAGGTGCCGGATTACAACTCCACGCAACGGTCCAGAGAGTTGATGATCTCTGTCAGTTTATCATGTTTCAACGAGTAGAAAATCATCTTCCCTTCTCTCTTTGATTCAAGAATGCCCTTGTTTTTCAGGATATTCAAATGATGGGAAGCGGAAGCCTGCTCAATGTCGAGCTTCTCATAAATTTCCGTAACGGAGAGCCTTTTATTAGCCGTGAGTAGTTCAATAATGGCAATTCTCATCGGATGCGCCATGGCTCTAAGCATGCTAGCACCCATTTCCAGTTTTTCCAGTTGCAACACTTTCTTTTTCATGGTTATAATGAATATCGATTGTAAGTTGAGGCAAAATTATGAAAAATATTTTATAAAAATAAATATATATATATATTTTCAGCAAAAAAGTTGTGTGAAGGCAAATTTTCTTCCGTCAAAAAGACCTTTATCACTTAATTTCAGGTCAGGAATCACAAGCAACGCCATAAACGAGAGGGTCATGTACGGAGCGCGAAGCTGGCTTCCCAACCGTTTGGCCCATTGATCCATCTGCTCATAGAGCTGTGCGATACTGTATCCATCCTGATCTGTCATGATGCCGGCAAACGGCAAAGGGATCACCATTTCATGATCTCCTTCCACGATGGAGATTCCTCCCGCGGCCCCAATAATAAGATTGATGGCCCGGGCAATGGAATCATCATCGGCGCCCACAGCAACAATATTGTGGCTGTCGTGTGCCACACAGGATGCAATCGCTCCCCGTTTCAGTCCAAAACCGCCGGCGAACCCAATAGCCGGAACAGCGTCACGGTAGCGGTTCTTCACAACCAGTTTCAGGATATCCCTTTCCGGATCGGCGACCACATATCCCTGATTGATTTTTGGCTGAACGTGCACCTCCTCTGTGATCAGTTGTCCGTCCAGCGCTTTCTGAAGCCTGATCTCTCCCGGGGCTTCCGGGACTCTCAGATCAGTTGCAGTGACCGGGTCCGTATCAAAGTTATTCGACGGACTCTCCCCCACAGATCGGATCAGGGTTTTCCCATTTTCCGCAACCTTCATTCCATCCACGTAGGTGGCCAGAATCCGGAACTGACTGAGGTCATTTACCACAATCAGATCGGCTGGATCGTCCGTCTGCAATAATCCCACAGGAAGGTTGTAATGGGTGACCGGGTGGAAGGTGCAGCTTCTGATCACCTGCATAAAATCATATCCCTTTTGAAGGGCTCTGATCACCAGTTCATTGATATGACCAACAGCTAGGTCGTTCGGATGTTTGTCGTCCGAACAGAGCATCACCATCTCCGGATATTCTGTTATCAAGCTGCAGAGGGCTTCAAAATTCTTGGCTGCACTGCCCTCCCTGATCAGAATCTTCATCCCATAGCTTAGTTTATCAAGCGCTTCCGGTTTGGTGAAACACTCATGATCGGTGGTGATGCCGGCTTTGATGTACTTTTGCGCCTCCTTGCCACGCAAACCCGGAGCGTGACCGTCAACCGGCTTTCCTGCTTTTTTTGCTTCACTCAACTTGGCGAGAACAACCGGGTCGCCGAACAGTACACCCGGGTAATTCATCATTTCCGACAGGTACCGGATCTCCTCCCTGGCCAGAAGACGGGTTATCTCATCGACACCCAACGCGGCCCCGGCTGTTTCAAATGAGGTGGCGGGCACACAGGAGGAGGCGCCGAAGTTGAACTTGAAAGGGACCTTCTTTCCGTTTTCAATCATGAACAATACCCCGGGGATGCCCAGTACATTGGCGATTTCGTGCGGGTCCGATACCGTGGCAACTGTCCCGTGGACTACAGCCAGCCTGGCGAATTCCGACGGGATCAGCATGGAGCTCTCGATATGGATGTGGGCGTCGATCAGTCCGGGCATAATAACCTGATCCGATTCAACCGGTTCTTCCGTGACGGCCGTGATCCGTTGATCAGCCACGGTCACCCGCCCGCGAAAGATCCGCTTCCCAACCACATCCACGATGTTTCCGGTAAGTTCAAAGGAGGTTGATTTCATTGGTTTATTATTTACTTGTTCCTGTACCGTCTCACATCTCACGTTCCTCGTCCCTCGTCCTACCCGCCAGCTGCCCGCAGGCCGCATTGATATCCTTTCCCCGGCTTTGCCGGATGTTGACAACCAGATTGTGGGATTCAAGGATATCCCTGAATTCCTTCATTTTTTTGATTCCGGAGCGCTGAAAATCGACACCCTCCACCGGATTGTACTCAATCAGGTTGATTTTCACCGGAAAATTCCGGCAAAACTCCAGGAGGGAACGGGCGTCACCTGGTGAATCGTTTATTCCTTTCAGCAACAGGTATTCTATGGTGAACCGTTTGCCTGTCTTTTTATGATAATAGCGTAATGCGCTTACCAGTTCCGGGACAGGATATTGTTTATTGTACGGGATGATCCGGTCTCGTGCAGCATCGGTGGCTGCATGCAGGGACAGGGCCAGGTGTGCCTTTACCTGATCATCGGCCAGTTGCCGGATCATTTTTGGTATTCCAACCGTTGACAGGGTGATCCGTTGGGGCGAGATCCCCATGCCCTCGGTTGCTGTTATCAGATCAATGGCTCTCATTACCTGGGGATAATTTAAAAGCGGTTCACCCATCCCCATCAGTACGATGTTGGAAAGGGGGATCCGGTGCAATTGGTGAGAAACCTCATTGAGGTTCCATACCTGGTCGACCAGTTCTGCTGCCGTGAGATTCCGGTTAAAGCCCAAAAGACCCGTAGCACAGAAGGTACAGCCAAGGGCACATCCGGCCTGGGAAGAGATACAGGCAGTTGTCCGCTCATCGGCCGGGATCAGTACACTTTCAATCACCACTCCATCGTAAAGCAGGTATCCCAGCTTCACGGTGCCGTCCCGGCTGACCTGGCGATGGAGTTCCCGCATGATGTGAAAAGAAAAACTGCCATCCAGCTGGTTGCGCAAAGAAAGCGAAAGGTTTGTCATTCCCTCGTAGGAGCGGCACCCTTTTTTCCAGAGCCAGTCAGAAATCTGCTTCGTACGGAATGGCTTCTCCCCTATTGAACAAAGGAACTCGTCCAGCTCCTTCCGGGAAAGTGAACGGATATCGGGTTTCGGGTTACCATTCATCCTTTTTCTCTTCCACGGGTTTCATTTTATCAACCAGGGTAGAGGTCAGACGCTGCATAACGGTATCTACCTGGTAAAGGTAGCTGTTCCATTGCGGATTATAGGCCGGATCCTCCTGGTTCAGCCACTTTTCGATGGGGAACCGGGAAGAACTTTTAAGATTAAAATCGGTGAGGGTATACCGGTAGCGATCCTCCTTGAACTCGATCCGGATCGTATAAAGGATCACCCCGGCACTCTGACGGGTTCCTTGTTCGTTGTCATAATAAATGTCCATCCGGGCTGTCCCTTCAATTTTTCCATTGACTTTATCCTGGATTTTAAAGATCGAGGTGGGGTTGAGATAGTAATAGTTGAACCACTCCATGGCCTTGTTATAGAGGTAACCCGCATCTCCCGGCTCCTGGATCACCTCCCGGTACATGATTTTCCTTGAATCGGGATCGATCGGCAACTTCGGTTGCGGGGTAACCTCCTGGGCTATCAGCGGGAAATATGACAGGAGAGAAATGATAACCAGAAGACAGGTAGTAAGCGTTTTCATATTCATGTAACTTAATGAACACAATAGTATAAAATCCCGGTGAAAATCCCCGTGATTTTGCAGAAAAGTTATTCACCGGATAATAAAAGAAGTAGGGGCAATTCAAACATTGCCCCTACAAACTGTTATAAATAAAAACCTGGTGAGAAATTACCGGGTTTGTTTAGTACATGTCGCCCATACCGCCCATTCCCGGATTCATCGGGGGCATAGCCGGTTTTTCTTCTTTGATGGTCACCAGTACACATTCGGTTGTCAACAGCATACTGGCAATGGAAGCAGCATTCTCAAGCGCAACGCGGGCTACCTTGGTGGGATCGATCACGCCGGATTTCAGCAAATTCTCATACTCTTCCGTACGGGCGTTGAAACCGAAGTCGTCTTTCCCTTCCTTCACCTTCTGAACAATCACCGAACCTTCGAGGCCGGTGTTTTCCACAATCTGGCGGAGGGGTTCTTCCAGTGCCCTCTTTACGATGGCGATCCCGGTTTGTTCATCAGCATTGTCGCCCTTCAGTTTCTCAACAGCTTTGATGGCACGCAGGTAAGCTACGCCGCCACCCGGGATAATTCCCTCTTCGATGGCTGCACGAGTGGCATGCAGTGCATCTTCAAAACGATCTTTCTTCTCCTTCATCTCCACCTCCGAAGCAGCTCCCACGTAAATCACAGCGACACCACCAGCCAGCTTGGCCAGGCGCTCCTGCAGTTTCTCACGGTCGTAATCCGAAGTGGTTTTATCGACCTGGGATTTGATCTGGTTGATCCGTCCCTGGATATCTTCCTTTTTGCCATGGCCATTGATGATGGTAGTG
>QYQJ01000094.1 GCA_007280875.1 Bacteroidota bacterium | reverse complement strand
GCACCATACCTCATTATGTATTTTCTGCTGTATGCCACGGTGATCAGGTTGAGGTATACTCAGCCCGATGTACCCAGGGCATATAAACTTCCCGGAGGAAAATTCGGCATTTGGCTGATAGCAGGCATTGGAATTCTTGCCGTTCTTTTCGCCTTCATCATCGGATTCTTCCCCCCTTCCCAGCTGACTATCGGAAGTCCGGCATTCTACGTATGGTTCCTGATAATCGGCGTGCTGGTATTTGTCCTTCTTCCGGTCATCATAGGGTATCTCAAGAAGCCTGAATGGAAACAGGGTGCCAAGTAGAAACCATCGATCAGCCACAGGATGACCGACCTGCGCTGATAGAGGTAGTTGATACCGATGGCTGTCATCGTGAAAAAAACCGCCGTGAGGGTTCCCAGACAAAGATCGGATACCCACGACACCTCTTCAGGATCATATCCGGAGAAGATGAAGGCCATACCGAGCACCATCACAAACATCAGTACAAAACTGACGCCATAGAGTACCACCATATTGGCATTTTTCACGGATTCATCGGTAATCCCGACTTCATTCTGCCAGCGTTTTCCAAAAAGAAACGGTATTTAGAAACGACCGCATTGGTCTATTTGGGTATTCTGGCAGCTCTAGGCATGGAGAACGGCATCCCCTACCATGTTGGCGCCGCGAAACAAACCGGGGCTACCCTGGAGGAGATCCTGAGTGCGGTATTGGACGGTCTTCCTCCGGCCGGACACAAGGTAACGCAGGTGTTGCCGGTTGTTGTAGAGTCGTTTCAGAATGATTGATTCAACACGTAAAACGAGTATTATGCCATTTATCGATTTCAATACCCGGAAAAGGATCCGGGTATGGGACGGGATCACCGGACCTGTATACCATTCGGATCAGGCCACTTTCGGCCATTTCACGATCGAGTCGGGCAAGGATCTGCCGGCTCACAGCCACCCCCACGAGCAATGGAGCCATGTAATTGACGGAGAGCTGGAATTCACTGTCGGGGAAGAGACCATCGTGCTGACCCGGGGCATGACCGCCTTCATTCCATCCAACGTAGTTCACTCGGCAAAAGCTTTCACCGAATGCAATGTGATAGACTGCTTTATGCCTGTGCGGGAGGATTTCAGGGAGCTGGAGAAAAACGTCGTATAGGACGTATAATGCCTAAGCGGGAATTGAAAAAGTGTAACTTTGTCTTCGATGTCTGAGCTTGTTAAGAAGTTTATTGCCACCAACTCCATTTATTATCATTCTCATAAACTGCAGAATGGCACGATACTCGCACATGCGCATCCGTTCAACAAGGCACAGGATCCTGCCCCTTTTAAAACCCATAAACACTCATCGGTTCAATTGTTCTTTCTGGAACACATGCAACTTCTGTTTTTCATTTCAGGTTTCTCTTGCCTTATCATAGCATTATCAACGTTTCAGCATTATCATGCAGCTGAGAACCATCACATCTATGCTTCTCTTTCACGGTTAAACTCTTCACGCGCCCCTCCCTTGAATCTATAATAGCCCCTGGTTATTGTATTCTTTTCTTCAGACCAACAGAAATACTTCTGTTCCTGGAAATTTCTGTACACAACGAATTCATATACAAGTATTTTCATAATGAAACTAAACTATCTGATCTTACTGGGTTTTTTCGGGATTACCATGGCCGGCTTCAGCCAGCATAAAAAAACCGATGCAAACATTATTGGCCATGTAAAATGCGGAGATGACCACCTTCCTTTCGTCAGTATTGTTCTGAAAGGAACTTCCAATGGAACTACCACTGATGAAACCGGACATTATCAATTGGTAAACCTACCTGAAGGTAAGTATATCCTCCGGGCGCAGATCATCGGGTATACGCCCCAGGAAAAGGAGATTGAACTCAAGGAGAATCAAAGCCTGGAAGTCAATTTCTCCTTGAAAGAAGATGCCCTGGGTCTGGAAGAGGTTGTGGTGACAGGCGATCGTTATCAACGGAACCGCAGAGAGTCGGTTGTGCCGGTTCATACTATTACTCCAAAGATCTTTTCCATTTCACAAGCTATCACTGTAAGTGAAGGATTGAATTTTTGTCCGGGCATTCGCACCGAAAACGATTGTCAGAATTGTGGCTTCAACCAGGTTCGAATCAATGGGATGGAGGGCTCTTATTCCCAGATCCTGATTGATGGTCGCCCGGTGTTCAGCGGACTGGCTTCCGTATATGGACTGGAGTTAATCCCATCAAACATGATTCGCCAGATTGAAGTGGTCAAGGGAGGAGCTTCAGTGCTTTATGGAAGTAATGCTGTCGCCGGAACCATCAACCTGATCATAGATGAACCGAAAAAAAATTCGTATGAGTTTGGAGTATCAGGAGGAGGAATGGGTATCGGGATAAAAGATTCCGGAGTTCCGGCATCCGATTATACGGTAAACATGAACGGATCCATCATATCCAATGATCATCAGTCGGGACTCTCTATTTTCGGATTCTACCGAAACCGTCAACCTTTTGATGCCAATGATGACGGATTCTCCGAGCTTCCCAAAATCCGGAATCTTACACTGGGTTCCCGGCTTTACCATCGGTTTGGACTCCGCAGCAAACTGACTGCCGATTTTTTCGCTATCCATGAAGATCGCTGAGGCGGTAATAAATTCGATGACCCGGTTCATATGGCAGATATTGCCGAAGCAGTCACCCATAACCTGCTGAACGGGGCAATTGCATCGCAAACCTTCTTTAAAAAGATGGATATGCTATCGGTGTATGTATCCGGACAAGGGAGAACTACGTACCTCCGGGAACTTTTTCGATTGGGGCGTGAAGCTAAGCTATACTATCCATCTGAACGGCGCTTCCCTTCAGCTTTATGGCGGGATGAAAAACATCCTCAACAGTTACCAGAACGATTTTGACCGGGGCATCGACCGCGATCCCGGATATATCTATGGACCGATGATACCCCGGACAATTTATGCGGGAGTGGCGTTTGGGAATCTGATTAAATAGACACAAAATCACCGAGTCATAAAGACACCAAGGTGAAAACATCCATTCCGTTTTCCTTCGCCATTTGCATGGCAGGTTGTTTCTGCATGATATCTCCACCTCAATAATTATGGTCGTATATATACGGAGTTTCGAACCAGCTTTCGATGTTCATTGCAATTTGGAAGGAGAGTGTATCCTGATCCTTCAAGGAAAAACCTGAACCGGGCAGGTTTACTATAAACCAGTTTTGTACAAATGCATAAATGGAGTCGGTATTGTAACCTTCTCCTTTATAAAGTTGCCCGATACCCATATGAAAATCGAATGGCATGGTCAGGCCGGTGGAATCTTTCCATTTTCCGTTGATCATCATGTAGTGATAACCACCTCCCAATACCGTTGGCCATGCCATAAACACTTCCGGCGGGTTCACATATATAAATGACTGATTCTTCTCCTCTGAAATACCAAAAACAAACGAGATGGAATCGTATTCCCCGGCAGGGATCTGATCGAAAACACGGATCGTTTTGGTTTCAGGGATATCGTCATCGATGTAAAAGATATCTTTCCAATCCTGTACAACTTTCCGGCTTCCGTCTGACTTATAAAACGTAATATCGGATATAAAATACTTCACTTCTGTGATCAGATAATCATTAGCGGCAGCATTGGTATAAATGAGTTCATTCTTATGCAATGGTTCCCCATCGACCAAGTGGTGGAACGCAAATATCACGTTACCAGCCGGAATCCGAGGTGGATCTTCCTTCTTCTTGTTGCATGAAACCCCTCCGGCAAACATAAAAATCACGATAAAGAAGGCCAACCCCCGGTTCATATCATCAGAATTTAATAGCCAAATTTATGTAAAAAATCCTACCGGGTTCATACAACCGTTGCTCACTGCCAATAATTCTCCTGTTCAGGTGTTCGTAATAGGGATTATCGAGGATATTGTCAACACCTGCTGAAATAGTAAAATAGTTGCAAGGAATGTAGCTCAGAGAAAAAGCAGCAGTCACAAAACCGGGGGTCTTTTCTTCTTCATCGGCCTCCGATACGCGGTTCTGAGCATTGACAAGCCTTACCATGAATCTCGGAACCAGCCTCTTCTTGAAAAATTTATACGAAAACTGAATGGAGCCTTCCAGGGGAGGGATTTCCGGTAAAGGATCATTATAAACGGTCTCTTCTCCCACCACCTCTCCTTCTGATACCAGGTATTTTACGGCATCGGGATTGGTTCCAAAAGTAGCTGCGGCTGTAGCCATCAAGCCCCATCTCTTTTGCGAAGGCGACGTGTAGCTAAATTCAAAGCCTGTAAGATATACCAGGTCGACATTCGAAAATTGTTTTACCCCAATGACTCCCTGGGTGGAAGGTTTGAGAACTGAGGGGGGGATGATCTTTCCTAGAATATAGTTATGCACCAGAGAGAAAAAACCATTCACGGTGAAAGAGCCAACGTTCGGTAAATAGTAGTCGAGGGAAAGATCAACCTGGTAATTCTGTTCCGGTTTCAACTGGGGATTTCCCAGGTAGTCATAGGAATCAAACTGTACCGGTAGTAGTTTGATGAAACGTTCGAGAATTGAAGGGCTTCGCGTTCCCAGTCCCAGGGCTGCGGTGAGATAAAACTCTGAAACCAATCTCTTTTTTACTCCTGCACTGAAACTTAGGTTCAGGAAATCAGAATTCAGTTTGTCGAAATAGGCCACGTCATCTTTGACAAGGTAAAACGTGTCAGCAGAATTGGCCTGGTTATAATCGAGCCTGAGAGCTGCAGTAAAATCAACATTGCCAAAGCGGGATTGCAGTTCTCCGAAGATTCCTGCATTATTCAATTCTGTCTGGTTAAAGACATTGGTATATTTCACGGATGTAAAAGTATCTCCACTCATAATCATCTTCATAGTCATCTTCTTCTGCCCGTCCTTATATATATGCTCAAAATCAAGTCCGGTAAGAATTTTACAATCCCCTGCCAGATACGAACCAACCACTTTTCCTCCTGCGTCCCATGCATCCACAATAGTTATTGCCTGCATAATGCTTGCCACAGGCCGGTTATAATTGTCCATGGCATGGTGGACAGAGGAAAAATATCCCATAACCTGAAGAGAATTCCATATTTTTCCCAAGCCTGAAACCTCATAATTTACAGAAGCTACTTGCGTCTTGTCCAGTTGTTCGTCCATCGGAAGAGCGGGAAACTGAACGTCGTTCCCCTGGTTATAGGCATAGGAGAGGGTGAATCGATGCTTTTCTTTAATCTGAAAACCTGTGGCAGCCGTTACGTATGATTTCCTGAATGAGGTGTTAAACAGTTCCTTGTTTCCTGCGGTATAGCTTCCGTATCCCTTAAAACCACCGCTGGCACGGAAATAGAAGTTGCGGTTTCCTCCTGCCAGCTCCAGGTGTTCACGTTGTCCGTTCCAGTTCGATTCAAATCCATAAAGGATCTTCCCATGGATAGCTGGTTGTAAATAAGGTTCGGGCTGGGGCGATTCCACCCTTTCGGATCCCGGATACGTTCGGTTCCTGACGAAGAAAATCACCAATGTCATGAGTTGATTCATAGCTAAAGTTTTTCAGCAAAATGGGTTCTATGGGATAGATGGGCACCTGCTTCCCGAATACCCTCACCTCATCAAGGGTAAGGGTATCCCCTATGGTGGGTTCCTGCGAGGATGCTAAAAAAGGAAGAAAAAAGAGAAAGAAAATGAAAAAAACCTGCAAAATAGTCATGGGATCACCTGCAGATTCAGCGATTTTCATTTCAATCGGTTTTTTGGATTAATAATAGTATGATGTCAGATAAACTTACCTTTTCATCAGGATGAATGATCATCTGAATATGGTGTTTGTTCAACAACTGCTGAACATGTGTACCAAAATCACCGGCGATAACTCTTTTAACACCTTTTTGAATGAGTACGTTTATAATCATATTCCCTTTGCACTCACAGACTGCCTTTGAAGGGTTTTCAAAAACTTCCGTTTGTTTTGTGATATCGTCGAGAATGAGAAAGAAGGCAGATTTTCCAAAGTGTTTATCCAGCCGGGATTGAGTTGAAGCTTCCTTAATGGCAATAGCTGTTTTCATCAGAATCAGAATTAGAGGCCATCCCTCGAATTGTCATTCATCCACTCAAGGTTATCTGACCTGCATAGAGGGCATTTGTCTGCTGAGAATTCCTTCCCAGGCTTATTAAAAAAAATATTGCATGACCGGCAATGGTACCAGTTGTGGTCAAACCAGGCATCTCCTCGTTCAACATGGATTGTCCGGACTTCAGTAAGAGCCTGTGCTATCTTTCTTCTGGCGCCCTCATATACCCGGGTGAATGTAGGCCTCGAAATATTCATTGCCTGGGCGGCTTGCGATTGTGTCATGAGTTCATAATCGCATAACCGGATGGCGGAATACTCTTCGAAGAGGAGCATAACCGGTTCGGCCTGCCCGCCATAATACCCAAAGGGTTTGTACCCTTTGAACCTCGGAGGATCAAAGACCGTTCTGCTATTTCTTGGCCGTGGGGACATGCAACAAAATTTTGAGATAAAAATACGAAAAAAAACCTTCATTATGAACAAATGTTCATTAGTTTTGTGAACAATGAACTCATTACACGAACAATTATCAACCGACATCAGGTTTCAGGAAGGATTGAAAACATGTATCAGCTGTGGAACCTGTACGGCTATTTGTCCGGCTGCCCAGGTTTCTGAGTATGATCCAAGAGTGGTTACAGAAACAGTTCAACGGAAAAATGAGGGCTTGTTGATACAATTGCTCAAAGGTGATGAAATCTGGCGATGCGGCGAATGCCTCTCCTGCAAGACCAGGTGTCCAAGAGGGAACACTCCCGGATATATCATTCAGGCGTTGAGGGCTTTATCAATCAAAACCAATCTGTTTCGGGAATCTGAACAGGGGCTTCTGCAACTCAAGGTAAAACGAACGGCAGGGGACCATATCCTGAAATACGGTTACTGTGTTTATATTGATGAGGTCGATACCGATAGGTATCCTGAACAGGGTCCGGTATGGGAATGGTACAGGAAAAATCGTGAAACAATACTTGCCAGGCTAGGCGCTAATTATAATCAATCCGGAGCCGGTACATTGAGGAAAATATCGGATCAATCCCTGCATGATCTTCATGCAATCTTTCGTGAAACCGGAGCCATCGATCGGTTTCAGCAGATCGAGGATGGTTGTTATAACGGAGTTCCTGATGAAGAATAAAAACCAACACTGGTTATCATACCAGAAAGAGATCGCTGATGATCACTACTATTTTGCAAGAAGTTGTATCCGTCAGAACTTTTTTCCGGCTTCGGAAACAATCTTCCTGAAAATCCTTCGGGAAGAACTCGGAAAGGACATCTTTGATGATCCTGAACAAACTACCTGTACGGGAATTGCTTACCATTCGGGCATCCTTCCTTTTGAAACAACCATGACAGTCGTGGCCAGGCAGTTTGCCCTGATGACAGAAGCCGGCTATGAGAATTTTATTTGTTCCTGTGTGACATCGTTTGGGATCTATTCGGAGGTAGTTGAAACCTGGAAACATTTCCCGGAGGAGGAGAGAAAATCCCGTGAAGCTTTAATGAAAGCTACCGGCAAAACGTTTAACCTTCCGAAAAACCTCGTTCATACCAGTGACATTATCTACAAATTCAGGGACGAGATTGCTGCTAAGGCAACGCTCCAGTTAGTGAATCAAGGAAATGGGACACCACTTAAGATAGTAGATCATATCGGTTGTCATTATGCAAAAATCTTCCCTGATAAAGGAATAGGCGGCGCCGAGTATCCCTATGTGCTTGCCGGATTGATCGATGCCTGGGGAGGTGAACAGGTGGATTACCCTGAGCGAAGACATTGTTGTGGTTTCGGCTTCCGGCAGTACCTGATTAAAGAGAACCGGGGGTATTCCATTACAAACTCAAGAACGAAATTTGAATCGATGAAATCCTATCATCCCGATATGATCATCGCCAATTGTCCGGGATGCACTTTTTTTCTTGACCGCTGGCAATATGTCCTTAGTGAGATGGAAGGGAAAACCTATGACACCGATGGATACGGGATCCCTGTACTAACTTATGAAGAGCTGGCCGGCTTAGTTCTAGGATATAATCCCTGGGACCTCGGGATTCAGTTACATCAGGTCGATGTGGAACCATTATTGATTAAAATGGGGATCCTCTATAACCACAATGATAAATTCAAAGGGTTAGACGGAGTAGATGTTGGGCAACCAGACAAACCTCAGGTTTTAAAAATAATTTTGTAAATGATCTATTGTTCATTATCTTTGCAGTGAACTATGGCTCATTAAAATATGTCGCCCCGGATAAAAACGCTTCGAAAAGTTCAGAATCCTTCATTAGTAAAGGGATTTAAGCCTTATGGGCCAGATGCCGGCAAGCAGAATTCCGAGCCTGTCATTCTCTTATATGAGGAATATGAAGCACTTCGATTGTGTGATTATGAAATGCGTAACCATCATCAGGCATCCGTTTTGATGGGTGTTTCAAGGCCTACTTTTACAAGGATCTATGCCTCTGCTCTTCAAAAAATTGCAGCAGGTTTTGTGGAAGGGAAGCGAATTTCTATTGAAGGCGGAAAAGTTTATTTCGATAGCGACTGGTATCAATGTGCCGGATGCAAATGCTATTTTAATAATCCGGAAAAAGAGAAAGAAATAATGAATTGCCCTCTATGTGGTAACCAGCAAATAGCACCTTTTAAGAGTGAGACGCCGATGGATGAAACCATGGTAACAATAAAAGCAGAATAACATGAAAGTAGCCATTACATCTACAGGTAATACCTTAGAATCTCTGTTGGATCAGCGCTTTGGCCGTTGTGCCTGCTTTGTTATTTATGATACTGAGAGCAAAGCCATACAGTTTATTCCTAATCCCAACAAAGATGCAGAAGAAGGGACCGGATCGGCTTCTGTAGAATTCGTTGCATCAAGAGCGGTACAAAAAATTGTATCCGGCAGGTTTGGTGTGAAAATCGAACCCATACTCGACAGTTTGAAAATTCAAATGATTGTGATTAAAGAACCGAAAAAGAAAATTAAGGATATCATTAAAATGTTAGATCATTAAAAATTAAAAAGATGCCAAATCTTGATGGAACTGGTCCCGAAGGAGAAGGTTCTCGTTCTGGACGTAAATTAGGAAAGTGCAGCAATTTACCTGCTGAAGAAAAATTAAAAACCCTTGGGAAAGGAATGGGTAAAAAACGTAATTCTGGTGGAGGCAAGGGAAAAGGAAAGCGCTTACAGAGCGGTTAAAATAGTATTTACAAATGACATTATGAGCAAGGTACGGGAATTATTAAAAAAGTCCGGGTATTCGTCCAGGGCGATAGAATATTATGAAAATCATTTAAATGTTGGAAGTATCGAAAATCCGGATGCCCACTATATGTTTACAGGTCCCTGCGGAGATACGATGGAAATATTTCTGAAGATTACATCGAATGTCATTACAGAGGCAAAATTCCAAGCTATAGGATGTGCAGGCTCTTTCACGTCAGGTTCTGCTCTTACGAAGATGATAACTGGTAAAACCCTGGAGGATTGTGAGAAGCTGGACGATAACGATATCCTTCATCATCTGGGTCCGATGCCGGTGCAGAAAGTCCATTGTGCACGGTTAGCCATATTGACTCTAGAAAAGGCGATTGAACAATATAACAAAAAGAAATAAATGTTAAATAAATGAAAAAAATCATTTCTATTCCGTTAGAAAACGGACAGTTATGTCCACATTTTGGGCATTGTCAGGCATTTGCCTACGTTGAAGTTACCGACAACAGCATTACTAACATTACTGTGATGAATCCACCGGAACATCAACCCGGCTCTTTTCCCCGTTGGGTTGCTGGGAAAGGGGCAACCGATGTAATAGCAGGAGGCATGGGCCCCATGGCTGTAAATCTCTTTAACGAGGCAGGTGTGAATGTTTTTGTAGGCGCTCCGGTTGATACTCCGACCAATCTGGTGAACAATTTTCTGGCAGGAAAACTGAAGTTGAGTGCCAACTATTGCGACCATCACGGAGATGAAAGCGGACATGACCATCATTGAAAAAATCCGGGGTGACACAGGAATTCTAATCATCGGCGTGGCCTAGTAATGAATCCTGACAAGCCCCTGAAAATTGCTGTTGCCAGTGGGAAAGGAGGCACAGGCAAGACACTGTTTTCGACTAATCTGGCTGCTTTTTTGAGTCAAAAGCAAAAGACTTTGCTTGTCGATTTGGATGTTGAAGAGCCCAACGACTTTCTTTTCATCAACGGGACAATAGAAAAAATATCTGACCAATATAAAATGATTCCCTTATGGGATGAAAACAAATGCACTTTATGCGGCAGTTGCAGCAATACGTGCAAGTATCATGCAGTGGTTCAATTGGGAACATTTATTGCGGTATTTACAGAGCTGTGCCATAGCTGCTATGCCTGTTCGGAACTTTGTCCTGTCCAGGCTTTGCCGATGCAAAGGCATAAAATGGGAAAAATAACTACCATTGATTCCGGTAATCTGACATTCATAGAAAGCAGATTAGAGGTTGGGGAAGAACAAGCTGTACCGTTAATCCATCAGACACACGACCTCGTGGATACACAATACAAAGACATTCCAATTCAAGTATTCGATTGTCCGCCGGGAACTTCATGTCCGGTGGTAGCAGCTGCCAGAAAAGCTGATTTCGTTGTGCTGGTGACCGAGCCTACCCCATTTGGCCTGAACGACCTTCGCCTGGCTATTGAAACCATGCAGAAAATTCAAAAACCTGTAGGGGTGGTGATTAACCGGTGGGGCATTGGGAATGACGAGGTAGAAAAATACTGTGATCAAGCACAAATTCCTATTCTGGCAAAGATTCCTTTCGACAGGCAAATTGCTGAATATTATTCAAACGGAGAATTGGTTTACGATAAAATTGAGTATATAACCACTTCACTTCGTCAAGTAATTACCGCCATTCAACATGCAGTCTAATAATATACATGAAATAGTAGTCCTGTCGGGCAAGGGAGGCACGGGAAAAACTTCACTCACTGCCTCGTTGGCTGTCTTAGCCGGAAACGATGCCGTGATTGCCGATTGTGATGTGGACGCAGCCAATATGCACCTGTTATTAAGACCCGATTTCGGCGAAACGTTTGAATTTTATAGTGGAGAGCTGGCCGTAATTAATCAGGATTTGTGTAACCAATGCGGGACATGTGCCGAGGTATGCCGGTTTCATGCGATTCCACAGGATAAAAACCAATACCAAATCAATGCCCTTGATTGTGAAGGATGTGGCTACTGCGAGAAAGTATGCCCTACCCATGCCATAACCATGCAGGAACGTAGATCGGGAAGTGTATATATTTCGAAAACAAAGGTAGGAAGCACTATGGTACATGCCCGGTTGGATATTGCTGCCGAAAATTCGGGAAAACTGGTCGCAAAAGTGAAGAATGACGCGAAAGCGATAGCATTGGCTGGAAACAAGCATTTTATTATTGTAGACGGTTCGCCCGGTATCGGGTGCCCGGTGGTTTCTTCTTTGGCAGGCGCCAATTATGTCATCTTAGTAACAGAACCAACGATGTCGGGCTTGCACGACTTAAAGCGAGTCCATGCCGTGATTGAAAGATTTCGTATCAAGAGCGGATGCATTATCAACAAATACGACCTGAACAAGGAGCAAACAGCAGAAATTAAATGTTTCCTTCGTGAAGAACAGATTGATCATTTGGCAGATATTCCGTACGATTCCATCTTCTCAGAAGCCATGATTGAGGAGAAAACAATCGTTGAAATAGAATCTCCGCTGAAACAGTTAGTGGGAAGTATTTGGGAAAAAGTAAAAGAACAACTAACAAGAAAAAATTAGACGTATGAAAATTGCCCTAACAGCTTCCGGAAAAACGTGGGATTCAATGATTGATCCTCGTTTTGGAAGAACCGAGTTCATCGTAATTTACGATGAAGAGACACAGCAGCTTACCGTGATTGACAACAGTGAGGTTAAAAATGAAGCACATGGAGCAGGAACAGCAACTGCACAGAAACTGTATGACCTGAAACCCGATGTGCTGATCACCGGAAACGGGCCCGGCGGAACGGCTTCACAGGCACTTAAACATCTGAATATGAAAATTTTTGTTGATGCTCACGAACTGACTCTTAAGCAAGCCTATGAACAGTATAAAAGCGGTAACCTCAAAGAAATTTAATAGCCATGAACACGAAAGACAAAGGTTTCAACACCAAACTAATCCATGCCGGATCGTTCGAGGATGAATTCGGAAGCGCCACTGTCCCGATTTACCAGACCTCAACGTTCAAATTTAAAAGCGCACAGCATGGAGCTGATTGTTTTTCAGGAAAAAGTGATGGATACATCTATACCCGCATCGGAAATCCTACTATCAGGGCACTCGAGCAAAATATTGCTGCGCTTGAAAATGGGTATGATGGAATCGCTGCAAGTTCCGGGATGGGAGCAATAACCAGTGTATACATGGCCTTGCTTGGAGCAGGGAGTCATATTGTAAGTTCCGATGCCGTTTATGGCCCCGCAAGAGGTGTTCTTGAACAGGATTTCTCCCGTTTCAATGTAGAAGCGACATTTGTAAATACGTCCAGAATTGAAAACATCCTTTCTTCGATAAAACCAAATACCAGGGTATTATATATTGAAACTCCGGCTAATCCTACTATGGACATAACGGATATCGTTGCCTGTTCTAAAATTGCAAAGGAACATAACCTGATTCTGGTCGTGGATAATACATTTTGCTCACCATATCTGCAAAAACCTCTTGATTTAGGAGCCGATGTCGTACTTCATTCCATCACAAAATTCATCAATGGCCATGCAGATATTGTCGGAGGAGTAATCGTAGTCAAAGATCCTGAGAAATACAAAAAAATCAGACATTCAATGGTCTATATGGGATGCAACATGGATCCTACACAGGCATTTATGGTATTAAGGGGTGTTAAAACCCTGGCAATTCGTATTGATCGCGCACAGGAGAATGCCATGAAGGTGGCTCACTTTTTACAATCGCATCCTGATGTAGCCTGGATTAAATATCCCGGATTATCGTCGCACCCGCAATATGAATTGGCGAAAAAACAAATGGAAGGATTTGGTTCAATGATGAGTTTTGGATTGAAAGGAGGTTACGAAGCAGGCAAAAAACTAATGGACAGTGTTCATCTCGCAACATTAGCCGTCTCTTTAGGAGGTGTGGAAACGCTCGTTCAGCATCCTGCATCAATGACTCATGCTGCGGTCAGTAAAGAAAACAAATTAGCCGCAGGAATTACGGATGATTTGGTAAGGTTATCCATTGGTATTGAAGACGTTAACGATATCATCAGTGATTTGGAACAAGCGTTGGAAAATAGAAAGAAATAAAGGTGATACCGTGTGCTCCCTTGACATTTCATTGATAATTATTATCTTTGGATGAGTTTAGTATGGTATAAACCCAGAAAAATGAATACAAAAATATTCCTTCCAATTCTGGCATTTGTCCTTACTATAAGTGCCTTTGGCCAACATTCCACGCTTGAACTGACCTTCACCGCCGTCGACAACAACTCGTACTTCCAACTCGACAGCATTAACGTAATGAACCGCACCCAGGGAGGCGATACTACACTTTACTGGCCAGATACGGTGCTTGTGCTGGATTTCTATGTGGAAGTACCTGAGCTTAATTCCAACCAGGAAAGGCTGCAGGTATTTCAGAACTATCCTAACCCGGTGGTAAACCAAACGACCATTTCCATGTTTGTTCCTGAAAAGGATGAAGCGGGTATCTTCATCACGGACATGACGGGGCGGGTGGTGTTGAAATCTGAGTGGCTGTTAGATAAAGGGATTCATTCCTTCCGGTTTGCCCCCGGAGGTGGAAATCTATATTTCTTCACCGTGCAATGGAGGGGATATAGCAGCAGCATCAAAATCCTGCAGGCTGTTTCCAATTCAAACGGAGTAAGTTCACTCGAGTACCTGGGTGCTGAGGCCTCATCTTCGCAGCTAAAGGCGACAGAAGATTTTCAACGCTTCTCCTTCAGTTTAGGTGATGAGCTGCTTTATATTGGTTATGGAAATGCGCTCCAGTCCGGCATGTTGGATACTCTGGAAACAAGCGAAACATATACCTTCCAGTTTGCAACCAACATTCCCTGTCCGGGAACACCCACGGTGACCTACGATGGACAGGTATACCACACGATACAGATCTACAGCCAGTGCTGGCTGAAGGAGAACCTGAACGTGGGAACCATGATTCCCGGAGACCAGGACATATCAGATGATGGTATCATTCAGAAATACTGTTATAATGACGATCCTGAACGGTGTACTGTGTATGGCGGGCTATATCAATGGAACGAAATGATGCAAAACGCCACACGACAGGGGGCACAGGGGATATGCCCGCTGGACTGGCACATCCCTACGGATGAGGAATGGAAGGTACTGGAAGGGGCCGTGGACAGCCAGTATGGTATTGGAAACAATAAATGGGATGATCAAGGGTGCAGGGGAATTGACGCCGGAATCAATATGAAGACCGCCTATGGCTGGAACAGTGGAGGCAACGGCAACGACCTGTTTGGTTTTTCAGGTCTGCCGGGTGGCTACCGCCACTTCTACGGTTTCTTCGACTTAATTGGCGACTCCGGCAACTGGTGGACCTCCTCCGAGGGCGATAACTACTTCTCCTGGTACCGTTACCTTGGTTTCAACTTTCAGGGAGTAAGCCGGGTCACCAATTTCAAGGAATTCGGTTTCAGTGTACGGTGCCTCATGGATTAGGGTGCGATCAGGGTGAAAAATAGATTTTTTAACTGCGCCCGGGGCAATTCATAAAAGCTCTTGAGGTCCGGAGTGGATTTTTATCCGTTTGTGTGTAAACCGAACGGTTTGTAATGTAAATTTGATTGGACAATTCAATAAGCGTTATGAAAACCAATACCTCCGACTGGACCTATAATCAGTTCCTTGCCTACCTGCTGCTATATGCCGCACATGCGGACACCAAACTGACGGACGAAGAAAAAGAGGTGATCTTCTCCCGGACCGGCACGCATAATTACCATGCAGTGAAAACGCATTTCGGGCATGCCAACGACTATGAGCGGCTGCAGGTGATCCTGGGTTTCAGGGACTCATACTTCCCGGATGAACACTCCCGGAAAAAATTGCTGAAAAACCTGCACGAGCTCTTCCTGTCCGATTATGAATTTTCGGCCGCAGAACAGGGATTTTTACTGGGGATCAAGAGGGTGTTGGCGGGGTGACTCAATTTCCAGGATTAAACCTACTCCAACCGGTTAAGTAAGTTTATTAATGGTTCATCCATAAACATCTTACTGTTTTTCATATACAGTAATGCTTCTTTACAAAGTCCCGCGAACTTTCCAGCATCCATGTGGGTGCCCTGGTTGTGATGAAAACCCATTATTTTGTAATAGCTGACCAGAAGATCCCTGGCGTAATCCGCCGAGTCAGGAGCCCGACGGCGGAGTTCCTCCCGGATATTCAGCGAGGCCTGGTATTTATCAAGGGCTTTCGGGGGGTCACCCAACTGAAGGTACAGGTCGCCCAACCTATTATAGGAGATGGAGAGATCCCTGGCGTAATCCGCCGAGTCTGGAGCCCTACGGCGCAGTTCCTCCCGGATATTCAGCGAGGCCTTGTATTTATCAAGGGCTTTCGGTGGGTCACCCAACTGAAGGTACAGGTCGCCCAACCTATCATAGGAGATGGACAGATCCCTGGCGTAATCCGCCGAGTCTGGAGCCCTACGGCGCAGTTCATCCATCCGGGCCTCTGCAGCCTGAACCAGCCTGATGCGGGTCTGAATGGTGATATCGTTTTGAAAGTGCTTGTCGAAAAGTGAAAAAATGAAATTTATTGAAACTGTGCGGGGGTTTACTTGTTCATGATCCGCAAGGTGTGTCAATGAAACCAGCCAGTTAATCCATTCATTTTTCCCCTGCATTTCATCAATTATTACCGCTTCGGCCATCGCTTTTGATGATCCGTCGGTCTGCACGGCATCACACCAGTAACTCCCGTAATACATGGCTGCCATTTCCCGGTTGCCGGCCTGCATCAGGTGGTACATGGTCTCGGATATCTTCAGGTCATCGGCATCGGGCAACGATACCAGATAGCTACCCACCTCCCGGTGTTTTTCTTTTCTTCCTCCTTCTTTCAGCTCTTCCAGCAATGTGTTATCCAGTATGCTGTGCGCCAGGTTCCATTGCAGTTCCTCGCCCTGCAGGATCAGGTGGGCTTTAAACCAGCGCCGCAGCATGGCAAACCGCAGGGGATCCCAGCTGATGTCACGGGCTGGCAGCAGGTATTCAAGATCCTTTTCTCTCAATCCATTGCGGCTGATGGCGATATAGTCGAAAACGGCCGGGGTGAACTCCTTCCCGAAGAGTAGCCCAGCTTTGTCTACCAGGCCCAGGAAGAGGGGCCCCGGCAATGGGTCAAAGCCTTCTGCCATGGCCGCCAGGTAGCTCTCTATCTGCCGGTCGCCCCGTCCCTCCAGCCGGCTGATCTGTTCAAAGTCGTCGTGGTCAATGGCCATCAGGATATTCACGGCCAGGCTCAGCCATAAGGGGCTGGAGGCGGCCGGTTTGCTGTCGGGCCGTCTCTTTTCAAGGACAACCCTTTCAATTTTTTCCGGTAGAGTTTTGTGTTGCTTTTTACACAGGGTAAGCAACATCTCGTTTGCTTCCGGTTCAGAAAAGATGTCAATGCTCCTATCTTTCAGCCCTTTGTGGTATTTTATCGCTTTTTGTTCGGTACCGGTAATAGCGGTACATACCAGCCGCACATTCCGGGGCATCAGCGCAGGGAGCCAGCTTAGGTGCTGCGCCCGGGCGGTGGGCTCAAACCGGTCGAGGGCATCGATCAGCAAAACCACCCGGGTTTGGGCTGCTGCCATGCCCAGCAGCACCATAAATTTTTCCTGCAGCTTTTCGATGGGTGTGGCAGGCGCTTTTTCCTGTTCGCCGGAAAGGGCTATTTCCGGGTTGACCTCCTGTTCCGGTTCTGTTGCCTCCTGTTCTATCCCCAGGTGTTTTCGCAACTCGTTGTTCCATATCTGCAGCAGGTCGGCCACGTGTTTCGCCCGGGGGGAGAGCCCCGCCGAGTGGGCCAGAATGAGGTATTTCTCCTTCTCCTGTTCCATCATTTTGTACACCATCGAAAACACCGCGCTTTTGCCCGATCCACTTTCGCCCGTCAATACAAGCCCCCAGTGGGCAGCATCTTCCGAAAGAAGATGGTGTTTCAGCTCATCCAGCAAAGGCTTCCGCCCGCAAAATGTGGGAATGTGTTCTTCGCCCTTGTCGGTTACGAATGTGGTTACATGGGTATGGCCCTCGATAAAGGCGTCGAGCAGAGCCACCTCCTGCTCCTGCCAGTTTTGTGGAACCTGGTCCCAGGTCTCTTTCGCATGTCCTTCGCACTCTTCCAGAATGTCCTGATAAACCTTCTCTCCCCAGGCTACGAGTCCGGTCACCTTTTCCTTTGCCACATCCCAGGCAGCGGAGTAGGATTTCACCCGCTCCGGTTTTCCGATATCCTGAAAGTGTTGTCTGATATCACTCTTCAGGTTTTCAAGCGCTGCCTTGCGCTCTTTTTTCTCTGCTTCCGATAACCCGGGATTGTGCTGATCGCTGAACATGGCTGCCCGGTTGGGGGTAAACTGTTCATACGGAAGGGGTTCCCGGAAGTAAAAGGCCGAGCGGCTAAGCTGTTCCCGGCTGGCCAGCACCCCGAAGTGGATCTCCAGGTCGGTAACGCTTTTTCCTTTCAGGTCGGTTTTCAGCCCCTCGCCGGTTACGGCCTCTGTCATCCGTTTCTCCGGGGGTACCCAGCCGTACCGGTCGCCCAGCAGCCCGATGAAAAAGGGTTTACAGCGCCGGATCTCATCCAGGCATACTTTCAGCACATTGGCTTCGCGTTCATCTTCCTGCTCCATGGAGGTGGTATCCACCCCCCAACGCAGGTCAACGATCCCGAGTTTGATACGGTGTTTCTGCAGTTCTTCTTCCACCTTCGGAAACACGACGTTCTTCAGGTGGTCGCGCTCCGCCTGCATATCGGCAAAGGTGCTGCTGATAAAGACGGAGAAGGTGCGCCAGGGGGTCATAATGTATTTTTTAAAATTTCATTTTCAAACACCCCCGGGTGCTGCGCACACCGGGGGGGGCAACTAATACTCTACCTGATGCCATTTTTTATATTTCTGGACGTCCGGAAAGCTTTCTGTCAGAAAAGAAATAATCTTTTTCCATTCTATAAAAAATTCATTTCCTTCCGAAATGTTTCCTGAAGTTTTGTACATCCTTGCAATCTCGAGAAAGGAGGTTCCCAATAATTCAAGCACTTCTACATCATTCGGCACTACATTAGATAGTTCTTTTGCTAGCTCAAATTTTTTACAAAAACAATTGTATGATTCATCCAACTCCCACATTATCTCATAGATATAACCAAGTCTATCATAGGAGGAAGCCAGTGACTTTTTTATCAAAATATTGTCAGGATTGGCATCAAAGAGTTCTTTTATCAATTTATGATAACTAATGTAATATTGAAGTGCCTCTTCCTCATTTTGGCTTTCTTGATGCATTTCCCCTAATTTTTTAAATGAATCTGCCAAATTAATTTTAATTGATTCATTTTGTGGATTGGAGGAGTAGAGTTCATTTACTATTCTATGATAAGCTTTAAAGAAACTCCAAGCATCTTCCTCGTAATTCATTGTTTTGCATATTGAGCCTATTTTTCCATATAACATTGATAAACCAATTTTGTAAGATTCATCATCCTGATTGGATTCATGAAGTTCCTTCATTAATTCAGCAGACCATAAATAATACCTCAAGGCTTCATTCATATGACTCTTTTTCAAATGGATGGATCCTAACTTCTCAAACGATATCGCTAGGCCATTTTTCAACGAGACATTCTGTGGATCGTTTTCAAAAAGCTCCTTCATTAATCTATGAGAATCCTCATAGAAGATTATGGCTTCATCCGTTTGACCAATAGCCTTATGTATTGTTCCTAATCTTTCAAACGAGATAGCAAGGCCGTGTTTCAACGACTCATTGTGCGGACTGGATTCATAGAGTTCTTTTGTTAATTCTAAATATCTTTCAAAGTATTTAAGGGATTCTTCCATGTGACCCATCGCCTGATG
>QYQJ01000172.1 GCA_007280875.1 Bacteroidota bacterium | reverse complement strand
GGCTGAGCAGTTTCCACGCTTCCAGCTCCGGTTTGGTTGTCTTGACTTCAATGTCGACGTTGGCGATATCGGTCTTTTCCGAAGCATCCCAGGCATCGTCTTTCTGCATCAGGAGGTTGTAGTTCTTTGGGGGAGGGGCAAAATCGGGTTTGTTGCAGAATTCAATGACTTCGGTTAGCATACTGGGCTTTTCAATCTTCACCACAATGCAGGCATAGGCAGGAACGATGATATCCGCCTGGCCTGTGCCGATCATCCTGCCGTCGACAAAGATCTTCGCATCCGGTTCCGAAACAACGAACCGGATCTTTTTCTTGCCGGCCATGACATCGGATCCACATACAAGAATAAATACTAACGCAAGGAAAAAAGAGAAGATAATTTTTGTTTTCATACTATTTATCTTAATGATTTTGATTTAATTGATTCCAATTGTCAAAGATAGGTATTTCAGGACTTTTTTGCTACTTTCCTGGGGGAAGTTTTTTTAACAGGCTTTTCTTCTTTCTCTTCCTTTTTTTCAGCCTCTTCAGAAAAATCAAGAAACTGGTTGGTCAGCAGGAGATTATACCACATAAGGACTTTCTTGACATCGGATGCGTACACCCGTTCCCGGTCGTACTCCGGAACAATCCCGAGGAAAAACTCCTGAAGCACTTCAGGGGCTGATTTCGGATCGACGGACTCCTTTCCTTCCAGCTTTTCATACAGGATTCGGAGAACATCCTTCAGGGGCAGATCCTCCCCGGTTGTGAAAATACTGATCTCCTCAAGGGAACTCATCTTCTCATTTCCGAAAGCCGGGAAGCGTTTCTGATCGATCAACGATTCCACAATCACGGCGTTTTTAGCCTGTGAGACCACCCGGTAGAGCCCGGGCCTCCCGGAAATGGATAATATTTTACTTAGATCCATTGCTGCGAATTTTTTGCAAAAGTATGAAAATTCATGGCATTTACCTTGACCTTCGACCCTTAACCTTCGACCCTGTAATTCCTGTATTCCCCTATCCTCCATCCGGTCAGAGATTCCAGCCGGTCCAGGAACTGATGCCGGAGGTTCAGGGGAATGCTCTTTGGTTTGGGTTCAAATGTCCAGTTCTGCCGGGCAATCCGTGGGTTCATGACAACCGGATGAGTACCGGTGAACCGGGCGAGAGAGCTGATGTCGGAGTAATCGAACTCGGCCGAATCTGAAACATGCCTGTGGATCCAGTCTTCGTCGTGCCAGTATTTATGGAATGCCTTCTGCTTGGATTGCTGGGCTACCGGTGGTTTGACCCAGCCATAATGGTAAATCCAGGCATCCAGTGGTTTCACCCGGACCTTATATCTGTCTCTCCGGAACCCCTGTGCATCTTTATAGGAGGTGATGCCGATTCCCGGACGGATGATCCGGACCTCCCGACGGTACCATTTCCGGGAGTTTCCGATCCAGTCGTAAGATCCCCAGAAATGGAGGTAGTTAAACAGGAACCCCTCTACTTCCGCATCCTCTTTCCATCGCTCCATGCTCTGACGGATCTGTTCAAGATACGCTTCATGCACCACTTCATCAGCCTGGATATAGAAGGCCCAGTCAGTATCGGGTGAAACAGCAGCAAGCGCTTTGTTGGTCTCAGCGGCCAGCACCTTACCGTCCTTTCGAAGGGACTCGTCCCAAACGGTATCGATGATCCGGATTCGCCCCGGGTCTATCGAAGCCACCAGTTCCCGGGTCCCGTCATTGGAATTCCCCACCGCTACCATCACTTCATCACACAACGGCAGGATCGACCGGATCGATTCCTCGACAGGGTAGTCGTATCGGATGGCGTTGCGGATGAACGTAAAACCGGAGATTTTCATCTTGTCGTACAGATGCTAGATCCTGGATCCTGGATTTTATAGCTTAATAATCCCAATGTAATTGGCGGGTGAAATTTTTTTCAACTCTTCCCTGACACTTTTTTTAATCTTCAGGTTGTCGATGAAGGCATGAAGGGTCTTCCGGTTGATAGTGTCTTTCCCTCGTGTCAGCTCTTTCAGCGCTTCATACGGGTTCGGGTAGCCTTCACGTCGGAGGATGGTCTGGATGGCCTCTGAAACCACAGCCCAGTTGGCGTTCAGATCCTGCCTGAGTTTTTTTTCATTCAGCAGGAGTTTGTCCAGCCCGCGGAGAAGGGACTTCAGCCCAATTACCATGTGGCCCAGCGGGACGCCGATGTTGCGGATCACGGTGGAGTCGGTCAGATCGCGCTGCAGCCGGGAAACGGGTAACTTGGCCGAAAGGAATTCAAACAGGGCGTTGGCGACTCCCAGGTTGCCTTCCGAGTTTTCGAAATCGATCGGGTTCACCTTATGCGGCATGGTCGAGGAGCCTGTTTCACTCCTTTTCACCTTCTGCCGGAAGTATTCCATCGAGATATAGCTCCAGACGTCACGGTCGAGATCAATCAGGATGGTGTTGATCCGTTTCAGGTTGTCGAAGAAAGCGGCCATGTTGTCGTAGTGATCAATCTGGGTAGTGGTCTGAAGTCGTTCCAGGCCCAGACTGTTGAACAGAAACCGGTTGGAGAAGTCGATCCAGTCGATCTTCGGATAGGCAGCCTGGTGGGCGTTGAAATTGCCGGTAGCACCCCCGAACTTCCCGGAGAATGGGATCGTTTCCAGTAGTGCCATTTGCTGGGATAACCGTTCCACGAATACGTACAACTCCTTGCCTACGGTAGTCGGAGATGCAGGTTGCCCGTGGGTGTGGGCAAGCATGGGAACCAGCTGCCAGTCGGCGCTTTTATACAGCAGGATGTAATGGACCTCTACCAGCAACGGTTCAACTACCTGCTCCCAGGCATCCCGCATGGCCATCGTAAAAGCGGTGTTGTTGATATCCTGCGAAGTCAGGCCAAAGTGCACAAACTCCCTGTATGCACCCATTCCAAACAGGTCGAATTTCTCCTTGACAAAATACTCAACAGCCTTGACATCGTGGTTGGTTTCCTGCTCAATCTCTTTTACCCGCAGGGCATCTTCCGGCATGAAGGTGGTATAGATTTTTCGTAGCTTCGAAAAATTCCGCTTGTTGAACGGTTTCAACGCAGGGAGTGGAATTCCACACAGGGCGATAAAATAATCCACCTCCACCCACACCCGGTAGCGGATGATCGCAGCTTCAGAGAAGTAATCGGAAAGCTTCTCCACCGATTTCCGATACCGGCCGTCAATCGGAGAAATGGCAAATAATGAAGTGTCCATAAACGCGAATCATTAACCGAAATTCAAAAATAGTGTTTTTTTCACTATTTCGCTCCCTCGCTACCTCGCTATTTCGCTACTGTACTCGCCCAACTGTTGGAATAAGCCGTAAAAAAACCGATGGCGCCATCGCTGATGTTCCCCTGGACATTGGCCGGCGGACCGGTAAAGAAGGGGATATTGTAACCGGCAAGTTGTACCTGGTAAAGAAAATCATAGTATTCCCTGGTGATCCCCGACATCTGGATGGTAATTTTGTCGCCCGGATAGGGCCGTTCCCAGGAATTTTCATTGTTGATGAAGACCGCCGTGAGCCCGTTAACATAGTTGCCGTTGAAGTATACGTCGTCTGAGATCGGGATCTTCCAAACCGAATCGGTCATCAGGGTATCGTTCCGGTAGTAGTGGAACATATAATAATTGACCTCGTCGCCGGGTTCCTGGGCAAATACTTTGATCTCCCAGAATCCTTCCGGGCCCCAGTCGGGTTGAAAATTGATCTGAATAGAGTCCAGGCGGGCCACTTTCATCATCCGGCAGGAAGAGGTGTAAGTGGTCCGGTTATCGATGGGCGACTCGAGGTCGATTGAGAGCGTATAGGTGTTACCGATCTGACCGCAAAAGGTGGAATCGGTTTCATAGACACCCGATCTCCCGGGCTCGGTTTCTGTCAGCGGGTAGGTATTCATGCCGTCGGAAAGGTTGACCGCTGCATTGACCACACGCGGAGTGGGTTCATTGTAAAAATAATCTGCTGTCTTGGTCAGATGGATCCGGTATGATGCGGTGTCGGTTGAGATCCCGCCGTCGACAACCAGTCGGATGTAGGATTCATCCAGTGTCAGATCAATCCGCTCGGTACAGGCGGCTGCAGCAAACAAAAGGAGTACAGGATAGAGATTCAGTATTTTCATGAGTCTGCAGCCATTAAAAATGAAAGTTGAATGTGACGGAAGGAACGATTCCGAAGAGGTAGATCTTTTCAGCATAGGTAATAGTGGGATTTTCGTTGTCCTGGACAAAATTGATAGACCAGGTATTGTGACGATTGTATACATTATAGGCAGAGGCGTTGATATCCCAACTGAATTTACGGCCCTCTTTGACTTTTGAGGAGAAGGTGATCGAGAGATCCAGGCGGTGGTAATCCTGGTACCGGAAGGCATTCCGGTCGCTGTAGATCGGGATCACCTTTCCGCCGATTTCAGCCCTTCCTGTAGGAAATGTGACCGGATTCCCGGTGGCATAGACCCAGTTGGCCGAAACCGACCACCGGGGCAGGAACTGATAATTGGCCACAATTGCAATATTATGGGGTTTATCATAGGGAGCGGGATAAGGATTGCCATCGTTAATCTCCGGGATCTTCCGGATGCTTCTGGAGAGGGTGTAGCTGACCCATCCACCGAATTTCTTCTCGTTCAGCCGTACGAGGAACTCTGCTCCGTATGACCATCCTTTACCTTCCCGGATCTCTCCCTCCAGTTTGTCGTTCAGCAGCAGTTCGGCAAAGTCCTTGAAGTCGATCACATGATTCATATACTTATAATAGACCTCCACCGAGGTCTCGATGGTATTCTGCCTGAAGTTCCGGAAATAACCGATAGCCCCCTGGTCGGCCACCTGTGGATTCACATTGGGGCTTGCCGGAAACCAGATATCCAACGGAGTGCCTGCGGTGGAGTTCTGAGCCAGTTGCAGGTACTGATTGGTACGGGTATAGCTGGCCTTGACAGATGATCTTTCGTCGATAGCAAATAAAATGCCCAACCGTGGTTCAATCCCAAAGTAGGTGTTGTAAAACTTACCGGCCGGATAGATCGTTGAATCAATCGGATTGTATAGGGAGTCGAAGTGGAAGATAGTCCCGGGACCGATGTTCTGAAACAGGGAGAAACGGATCCCGTACCTGAAGGTCCAGCGTTCTCCCACATTTTGCTCGTTACCGGCATAGATCCCGGTTTCCAGGGAGAAGTTATCCGGTACCATGACCTCCGAATAAACAGTTTCGCTTCCGATCCCACGGGCCACCCCGGGATTGATCATATGATAGGTCGCCGAGATACCGAACCGGAAGGTGTTATTGGTATTGATGTAATAACTGAAATCGCCTTTGAGACCGATGTCCCGCAGGCTGGAATTCCACTCAAAGGAATTGTTATTGCCTTCGGGTGTTCCGAGCATATAGCGGTAATCACTGTAAACAAACGTGAAATTCGAAAAGAGCTTTTTATTGAACAGGTGATTCCACCGGATGGTCCCGGTACCGTTGCCCCAGCTCATCCGCGCAAAATTGTTCCGGAATACATCCCGGCCAAAGTATCCGGAGAGAAACAGGTGGTTATTGTCATCAATCCGATAATTTATTTTGGCATTGAGGTCATAGAAATAGAGTTTGTTGTTGCGCAACGCCTGTTCGCTCGATAAGGCCAGAAAGAGATCTGCATAGGTCCGCCGGCCCGATACGATAAATGAAATCCGGTCTTTCCAGATTGGGCCTTCCACCGTCAGCCGCGAAGCGATCAGTCCGATCCCCCCTGTCACCTCAAAACGCTTGGTGTTTCCCTCTTTCATCCTCACGTCCAGCACGGAGGAGAGTCGCCCGCCATACATGGGGGGAATATCCCCTTTGTAAAGTTTGACATCCTTGATCGCGTCGTTGTTGAAGACCGAAAAGAAACCCATCAGGTGGGAGGCATTGTAAACGGTAGATTCATCCAGCAGGATCAGGTTCTGGTCGGGCGCACCTCCCCGGACACTGAACCCGCTTCCTCCCTCGCTGACCGATTGCACTCCTGGGAGTAGCTGGATTGCTTTGATGATATCCACCTCTCCCATCAGCGAGGGGATTTTCTTGATGGTCTTGATATCCATCTGAAAGGTGCTCATCTCGGGACGTACCACATTTCTGTTAGCCTGTTCACTGGTGACCTCCACCTCCCGGAGCGTCTCTGCAGAAGGAGACAACTCGACAGATATTGTCAGATTCTGATCGAGCACCACCGTTTGTTTTGTGCTTTCAAAACCGATGAAGGAGTATTGAATGGTGTAGGTTCCTTCCGGCAGGGTCAGTGAATAATTTCCGTATATATCAGAAACGGTTCCGGTATTCAGTTCAGCTACATATATGGTTGCTCCGGTGAGGTCCTCCCCGTTCGACCGGTCATGGATAGATCCGCTGATGGTCCATTTTTTCGGAGGTTCGGAATCAGCAATGGTTCGGAATGTTGATAAAAGGAAGAAGAAAACAAGAAGAGCAGATAGGAAAAATTTCATCTGGCACAAGAATTATTCAGTCTTGATAACGAAAGAAAGGATCTCTTATTTCCGGATGATTTCAAATTCTCCGTCAGTTTTCAGCTTGATAATGGTGGAGGGTTTGGTCTCGTGAACCTCCTCATGGGCCAGATTAACCGTATAATCAACCTGTTTGATGATCTCTCCCGGGATATCTTTATAGAGTAGCGGAGCAGGTTGACCGGTAATATTGGCCGAAGTAGAAACTATGGGTTTTCCGAACATCCGGATCAGTTTATAGCAAAATTCATTATGGACAATCCGAATGGCGATGGATCCATCCGGAGCGATAATATTTTTTGCCAGGTTTTTAGCATGCGGATAAATGATGGTCAATGGAGTGGATACGCTGTTCATCAGATCCAGGGCAAGGTCCGGGACCGATTCCACATAGTCGTATAATTTTTCCTTCCGGTCAACCAGCACAATGAGACTTTTATTTTCCATCCGTTTTTTGATCTTATAGACTTTCTGCACGGCTCTGGAGCTGGTTGCATCGCAGCCAATTCCCCAGATGGTATCGGTGGGGTAGAGAATAGTTCCCCCTTTTCGAAGTATGTCAATACAATTCCTGAGTTCCTGTTTCATCGTGTTGATAACTTTCCCGGAAATATCAGAGACGGGCTAATAAAGCAGGGTGTCCAATTTCAGTAGCGCACCGGAAATGCTTTTCAGGGCAGCTTTTCAGTCCATGCAGTCCACAGGGCCGGCAGGATAATGGTTCATGTACCTCAACAATAGCTGCATCATCGGACAGGGGTCCGAAACCAAAATCCGGTGTGGTGGAGCAATAGATCACTGTCACCGGGGCGTTGACAGCCGATGCCAGATGCATCGGAGCAGAGTCGTTGGTGAAATTCATCCGGGCCCCCTGCATCAGTGCTGCGGACTCCAGGAGCGTTAGCTCTCCAGCCAGATTGACAATGCCCGATCCTCGATCCGCGATCCGCGATCCGCGATCCGCGTTTCCAGATTTCATATTATTCATGCCTCGACCCTCGACCCTCGACCCTCGACCCTCTTGTTGTATCCTTTCGCACAGATCGCAATCAGACGCCGATCCCAGCAGATAGACAGTCGCCTCTTCCGGCATCTCCCGGATCAATGCCACCCATCTTTCCGCGGGGTATTGCTTGGTGAACCAGAGCGAAGCCGGGGAGACCGTGTAGTAGATCTCCGATTTTCGATTTTCGATTTTCGATTTACTACTTTCTAATTTCGTATTTCGTATTTCGTATTTCGTATTTCCAGGATAAAGTCTCGGCTTCGCCGGTGTGGCATCCGTCAGCTCCGCGATCAGCTCCTGGTTCCGGTCAATCTCATGGATGCCGGGAGTGATCCGGTGAGGAACCCGCCGGGAAAACCAGCGGGAGAATGGATTTTTGTCAAATCCGATGGTCAGGTCGGCACCTGAAAAGAGTGTCAGCAACCCGGTAAGAACAAACCGCTGAATATTGATAACTGCATCGTACCGTTCGTGCCGGACCTCATTCAACAACCGGAAGAAATCACGGTATTTGGCTGACTTATCCCAAACCAGAAGACGGCGGATAAACGGATGAAGATCAAAGAGGGGCTCCATTCCTTTTTTTATCAGGAAATCGAACCGGGTATCCGGATCGTGTGCATGTAATTTTTCAAGCAGGGCAGTTGCCAGGATCACATCCCCGATAGAAGCGGTTTGGATGACCAGGATCTGTTTCATACCGGTACGTCGAACTCCCGCAATGCCTGATTCAATGATGTTTTCCGGTCGGTCGACGCGGTTCGCTGCCCGATGATCAGGGCACAGGCCACCTGGTAATCACCGGCCGGGAACGATTTGGTGTAGGATCCCGGAATCACGACCGAGTGGGGAGGGATATAACCCCGGATCTCTATGGGTTCGTCGCCGGATACATCGAGGATCCGGGTGCTGGACGTCAGCACGACGTTGGCTCCCAGCACGGCTTCCCGTTCTACTCTCACCCCCTCTACGATGATCGACCGGGAACCGATAAAGCAATCGTCTTCAATGATCACAGGCGCTGCCTGAACAGGTTCCAGGACACCTCCGATGCCGACACCGCCGCTGAGGTGCACCCGTTTCCCGATCTGGGCACAGGAACCCACTGTAGCCCAGGTATCCACGAGCGTACCGCTGTCCACATAGGCGCCGATGTTGACGTATGAGGGCATCAGGACCACCCCTTCGGCGATGAACGAGCCATACCGGGCCAGTGCATGAGGAACCACCCGGACGCCAAGTCTTCCATAATCTTTTTTCAATGGGATCTTGTCGTAGAATTCAAAGGGATCTACCTGGATGGTCTCCAGCGGCTGGATGAGGAAATAAAGGATTACCGCTTTCTTGATCCATTCGATGGTCATCCACTCGGAGCCGGTATACTCTGCCACCCGGAATCGTCCCTTGTCGAGCAAATCGATCACCAGCCTGATAGCTTGCTGGTTTTCCTGCTCTTTCAGCAATTCCCGGTCTTCCCAGGCTGCCTCCACCAGCGCTCTGATATCTTCCGTCATACCTACCTGTTTGATCACTCAAAAGTAGCAAAAAAAAATTAGTTTCTTACCTTTGCAGCCAATTCACGTATGGCAAGGATTCTGGCAATCGATTATGGCAGGAAGCGGGTCGGGCTCGCTGTTACTGATGAGCTGAAGATCATCGCAACACCCCTTGGCACCGTTCATTCAGAGGATGTGATCACCTATCTGAAACGCTATATCCGGGATAACCCTGTTGAGTGTCTGGTAGTAGGAGAACCCAAGGATATGGCCAACCGACCATCGGAAGCCGAACGGTACATCACCCCTTTTATCAGAAACCTGAAAAAGGCCTTCCCGGAGATCAGGATCGAACGGTTTGACGAGCGGTTTACCTCCCGGATGGCATCCCGGGCCATCCTGGAAGCTGGAGCAAAAAAGAGCGACCGGCAAAATAAAGCCCTGGTCGATGCCGTTAGTGCTACGCTGATCCTGCAGTCGTACCTCGAATCAAAGGAAATGAAATCCTAAACCCGAAACCCTAAACCCGAAACCCGGAACCATGTTACTCCCTATTGTCGCCTATCCCCATCCTGTCCTGAAGAAGGTGTCCGTAGAGATCGGTCCCGGCTACCAGGAGTTGGAACAGTTCCTGGCCGATCTGTGGGAGACCATGTACCTTGCCGATGGGGTGGGGTTGGCTGCACCCCAGGTAAACCGGTCGATCCGGATATTTGTCATCGATGCCTCGGTATTGTCGCAGCATCGTCACCCGGAAACCGCAGGATTCAGGAAGACCTTTATCAACGCAAAGTTGTATAAAGAGGAGGGAGCGGAAGAGATCCACAACGAGGGCTGCCTGAGCTTTCCCGGCCTGCATGAGGACATCCTCCGGAAATCAGTGATACACATCCGGTACCTGGACGAGCACTTTCAGGAGCACGATGAACAGTACAACGGGATCCTGGCACGGATCATCCAGCATGAATACGACCATATCGAGGGGATTACCATGGCCGACCGGATCACGCCTTTAAAGAAGATGCTCCTCAAACGCCGGTTAAAGGAGATTGCTGAAGGGAAGGTGGAAGTGCATTATAAAATGATCTTTCCGGGGGAGAAGAGACGAAGGACGTAAGACGTAAGACGAAGGACATACTGGTGTTTCCGTATTTTATATTTCCATGAGACCTAATGACTTAATGACCTAATGACCCATAAATAAAATACTTAATCTCATGAAACGTTTACTCTATATTATCATTCTTTTAAACCTGGCTATCCTGACAGGCTGTGGTCCGTCCAAATCAAAGATGGAGCAGCAAATATCTGTGATGGAGGAGCACCTGTTCAATGCAGAGAGCGGATTCAGCAGGGCAGGGGCTGACTCCCTGATCAAGTTATACTGTGATTTTGCAATCGAATGGCCGAACGACTCACTGGCGCCGGCCTATCTTTTCAAAGCGGCCACCATGGCCATGAACCTTCAGGATGCACAGGTTTCCCTGGCCCTTTTCGATCAGGTCAGGGCATCCTATCCTAATTTTGAGAAAATCCCTTTATGCCTCTTCTTTACGGCCTATGTCCAGGAGAATGTGCTGGGGGATATCGATCAAGCACGGGCCAGCTATCACCAGTTCATCGAAACCTATCCGGATCATGAATTTGCAGATGATGCCCAGGCTTCGATTGACAACCTTGGTAAAACACCGGAACAACTGATCCAGGAGTTCGAGGCCCGTCAGAAGGTGATGGCGGAGGAGAAAAAATAGATGCCTGGTCAGACCATCTCCACCTGTTATTCCCGCAACAGGTGCTCCAGAATCTCTTTTAGCCTGACAGGCTTGATGTCTAGGAAGAGAGCTCCGTCGAAGCTGTATGAAATCTCCCCGGTCTCCTCGGAAACGATGATGGCAATAGCATCGGTACGTTCGGTAAGACCTATTGCTGCCCGGTGACGCAGACCACATTCCGGTGGAATTCCGGGCTTACTGGACAGGGGCAGGATACATCGGGCTGCCCGGATCGACTCCCCGGCAATGATCATGGCTCCATCGTGCAGCGGACTGTTTTTGAAAAAGATGGTTTCGATAAGCGGATCCGAGATTCTGGCTTCCACCGGCTGACCGGTCTCCACATAAGGGGTCAGTTCATTCTCCCGGGCAATAACGATTAAGGCACCGGTTTTTGTGTCGGCCAGGCGTTTGCATGCCTTTACGATGATATCGATGTCAAGGTTCACTGCCTGATTGAGATCGTACCTCCAGAACAGGATCCTCCGCCGGTGCCCTCGGATGATCCGGGTACCCCCGACCACCAGAAGAAATTGGCGGATCTCGGGCTGGAACACCACGACCAGGGCGATCACCCCCACGCTGATGAATTGTCCCAGGATCTCACTAAGCAGGGGCATCTGGAGTGCCCGGACGATCTTCCAGATGATAAAAACCGCAATGATCCCGATGAAGATTTTAATCGCCGCCGTACCCTTAACGATGTTATAAATCTCGTACAGGAGTATGGCAAACAGCAGGATATCGATGACATCGACAACGCGGAGGGAGAAAAGGCTTTCTAACAGAAGCATGGATAAAAATTAAATTCTAAATTCTAAATC
>QYQJ01000057.1 GCA_007280875.1 Bacteroidota bacterium | reverse complement strand
CTTCATAATGTGGGCATTAATAAGCTACTGGATTCTTAAAATAAGCATTTTTCATAATTATTGACTGAATATAATAATATTTCATAAAGGATAAAATTTTTTCATATTTTTGCGGTAAGTAATTTTCACAAGGCATTATGAAAAATAACAACATTTCACAAGAGATAAGTGTTTTTCAGGGAAGAATCGTTCCTGAGGAAGGCACATTGGTAGGATATGGAGCAATAATTGCTGCATATAAACTTCCAGTACCCACCCCGATACAACTTGCATTAATCAGTAGAAAGCATAGGCAGTACAGAACTGATGGATGGTTGGTTTTTACACCAAGGCACCTGCCTGAGGATACCTTGTACTCTCACCTTGTTTTTGCTTTAAAATATGAAGGGGTTAACCTATTAGCATTTAAGAAGCTATTTGAAAAGCTACAGCCCAGTGTCATCGAAGAATGGATTCGTAAAGAGCCGCAAAGTCAGTATAGCAGGAAGATTTGGTTTCTCTACGAGTGGCTTATGCAAAACAAATTAAAGGTTCAAGATTTAGAATCGGGAAATTATGTGCCATTGTTAGATGACAACTTACAATATGCAAGTCAGCAAAATATCAATTCACCCCGCCATCGAATAAAAAATAATCTTCCAGGTAATATAAACTTCTGCCCACTGATCAACAAGACAGATGTAATTGAACGCTATATTACCGAAAACTTATCAGATAAGACAAACAAGGTCATTAAAGAGGTACACAGAGATGTGCTGTTACGAACATCAGCATTTCTTTTACTAAAGGACTCCAAAGCTTCTTTCAATATTGAAGGGGAGTATCCGACACAAACGAGGGCATTAAGATGGGGACAAGCTATTGGTCAGGCAGGAAATAAAGCGTTAAGCAAGGAAGAATTGCTCCGAATGCAACAAATTGTCATTGCAAAAAGTCGATTCATAAAAATGGGATATCGCACTGTCGGTGGCTTTATTGGAGAACACGACCGTTCTACTGGTGACCCTATTCCCGAACATATTTCAGCACGATGGCAAGATATTGATCCTCTTATTAACGGAATGATTGATGCGAAAATGCAAATGCAGGATGCGGAATTTCATTCAGTACTTACGGCAGCTAAAATAGCCTTTGGTTTTGTCTTTATTCATCCTTTTGTAGATGGCAATGGCAGGTTGCATCGATATTTAATCCATCACATTTTAACAAGGATGAAGTTCACGCCACAAGGAATAAAATTTCCAGTTTCAGCTGCGATATTAGAGCGTATCGAAGATTACCGTAAAGTACTGCAATCATATTCGCATCCACTTTTGGAGTTTATTCAATGGAAAAAGACCCCAGATAACAATATTGAAGTACTTAATGATACTATGGATTATTACAGGTACTTTGATGCGACCTTACAAACTGAATTCCTCTTTGATTGCGTCGATTACACCATAAACAAAATAATACCTGAAGAAGTAGCTTATTTGCAACATTATGATGCAATGAAAGACTGGTTGGATGATAGGTTTCAGATGTCCGACAAGATGGTCGCATTATTAATACATTTTCTCTCACAAAACAACGGTAAACTTTCAAAGCGTGCTTTAGGTAAGGAATTTTCTGAACTTAGCGAGGACGAAGTAACTGATATTGAAGATCAATATAAATTCTTATTTATTGATGTGAAAAACCAGTATTTGCAGTTCGTTCCATTAATGAAGAACTTTTTAGATGATTTAGCAAGAATTGAACAAAGAGAGTGCAATGATAACTCCATTGCAGATTTAGGAACATTGATTCAGTACGTCTACCAGTTTTCAAAAAGGGTAGGATATGACTACTTTGAAAATAATGTTCGACAAACTATAGAGAAACAATGGTACTTTCTAAATCTAAATAAGTCAAAACCAAAAAAACGCTTGACTGATTGGCATTCGACCATCCGAAACTTCCGACAGGATTTGACAGATTCTATTACGATGATCGAAACAATGGTTTAATAACAATATTGAATATGGCGATGTTAATCTTACCGCCATGATCAGCGACCATAGTTCTGCCGAGGTAGATAAGAAGCATTATAAACGAAGAAAGTCAGCGTAACTTGCTGACTTTCAGTGTAGCGGGGGCAGGATTCGAACCTACGACCTTTGGGTTATGAGCCCAACGAGCTACCTCTGCTCCACCCCGCAATCTATTTTTAAGTACTTTTGTCCTTGAGACAGGGATGCAAATATAGCAAACATTCCAAATCCCTGCAAATTTCAGGAAAATTATGGAGCATAAAGCAGGCTTTGTGTCGATCATCGGGTATCCCAATGTGGGAAAATCAACCCTGATGAATGCACTGGTCGGGGAGCGTCTTTCCATCATCACTCCCAAAGCACAGACCACCCGCCACCGGATCATGGGGATCCTCAGCGGGGAAGATTTTCAGATTGTTTACTCCGACACACCGGGCATCATCAAACCCCATTACCTGTTGCACCGCTCCATGATGTCGGCGGTACTGGCCTCTCTCTCCGATGCCGATGTGATCCTGCTGGTCACTGAAATTGATACCCCGTTCGACAATGAACAGATCATGGAAAAGCTCCTGGTCAATGATATTCCTTTGACTGTAGTGATCAACAAGGTAGATCTCTCTTCCGAGAAGATCGTCAAACAAGCTATTGAAGTGTGGAAGATGCGGTTTCCCTCCGCAGAAATCATTCCTGTTTCAGCCCTTCACAAATTCAATCTAGGGAAGCTGCTGGATCTGATCATCGACCGGCTCCCTGAAGGCCCGGAATACTATCCCAAAGACGAACTCTCCGACCGGTCCGAGCGCTTCTTTGTTTCAGAGATCATCCGGGAGAAGATCTTCCTGCTGTTTGGAGAAGAGATCCCTTACTCCTGCGAGGTCATCGTGGATGCTTTCAAGGAGGAGGAGAACCTCGACCGGATTGAAGCCACGATCTATGTTTCGCGCGAGTCCCAGAAAGCGATTCTGCTCGGCAAGCAGGGAAGCGCTATCAAAAAACTGGGATCTGAAGCCCGCAAGGAGATCGAAACCTTCCTCGAAAAACACATCTTTCTCGGTTTGACCATCAAAGTGGAGAAGAACTGGCGGGAGAACGAACGCCTGCTGAAGCGGTTCGGGTATATGACAGGAGAGGAGTGTTGTACCAGTGTCCCACCTGTTATCGTTCAACCTGGGAGCTTATAATGTATTAAGAGGTGAATACATCCAGGGCCTTTTTGAGGTGGAGTTCTACCCTCGATGGAAAGCCTGGTTTTTGCCCATATCTCCAACGCCAATCTCCGCCAGCCCAACCCGGGGAGCGAAACCCTGGTGATTTCTTATGAAATGCCACTGCAATAATCCTCATCTTTTTACGTGATAATTCTCTGCCTCTCATCCGGCATTCTGTTCTGAATGTTCTGTTGTCGTTGTAACTTTTCGTTTCCTTTGTCGTTTAATCAGCAGGAGAATCTCACGGAGCTTCAACCTGTTTTATATTGGTTCATGAGAAAAATACTCGTTATAGATGACCGTCAGGGGAACCTGACCTCCGTAAAAGCAACTCTTGAAGATGCTATTCCCAATTGTCAGGTAATTGATTCCAAGTCGGGCAAAGAGGGAATTGAGATCGCTAGGAACGAACAACCCGATGTAATTCTTCTTGACGTTGTGATGCCTGATATGGATGGGTATGAAGTGTGTAGGAGACTGAAAACCAACGACCAAACCCGACACATACACGTCATACTAATTTCCGCTTACGAGACCACCTCAAATAACAAGGTCAAGGGATTCAGCGCAGGGGCAGATGCTTTCCTCATCCGGCCGATTGAACGGGCAGAGCTCGCAGCTCAGATCACCTCGATGCTTCGGATTTCACAAACCGAACAACGGCTCAAAGAGGCGCTGGAAAAAGCCCGGGAATCAGATCGGCTGAAGAGCGCATTTCTTGCAACCATGTCGCATGAGTTTCGTACCCCCCTGAATGCCATCATTGGATTTTCGGCGTTGCTAACTCCTGAAACTCTGCCCGAAGAGGTACTGAAGTACGGAAAAACGATTCACGACAATGGTCATATTCTGTTAAAACTTGTGGAAGACCTGTTTGAGATTACCCTGATTGAGAGCGGGGAGATCATGATCAACACGGAAGAGGTGAGCATTCGCCCTATCCTGACTCATATGCTGGAGGTAGCCAACCAGGAGAGGTCTCAACTTAGAAAAACCAACATCGACATCCGGGTTAATCCCGATCATGAAATCTGTGATCAGGTTATTCAATCCGATTCGGCCAGAATCAAACAGATCCTCAGTCACCTGATCAGGAATGCCATGAAATTCACTCTCGAAGGCTCGGTAGAGATCGGATGCAGAAAAGAGTCCTGGGCTGGGAAACAGTATGTTACCTTCTTTGTGAAAGATACCGGTATAGGCATTTTAAACGACCACCAACAGCTCATTTTTGAACTCTTCCGGCAGGTAGACGACACCTATTCCAGACCATTCCAGGGTGCAGGGATTGGCCTTTTCATCTCGAAAAAATTAGCGGGGCTCCTCGGGGGAGAACTGTGGGTAGAGTCCACGCCAGGCAACGGGTCGACATTCTTTCTCAACTTATCCTTAACATCCGAGCCGGGGTCCAAAGGCTCCAGCCAAGATGATTTGTCCTGTTCCCGCAGGAAGATCAGTTAAAACCTGAGGAGCTTTATCGTTCCAAAGTGTAATGAATACGGAGACCAGTCTCAGCAGGATCGTGGAGATTGTATTACGGGTAAATAAGATTGTAAATTGCTGGAACCACCGATCCCAGAAATTCCCGGTTATGTTGGTTATAACTAAAGACGATTGCCGATCCTGTTTCAGGATTGACTGAGGCAAAAGAAATAAATCCGACCGTCTCTCCATCATGTCCAATACCCAGCTGCTGGGAATGCTTCGAAATTCCCAGTCCGTATGTTCCTCCGGATAGCTCAGTCCAGGTCAGCATGGCATCCAGGGTGGATTGGTTCTGGTACAATTCTAATAGCTTCTCCACAAAATATCGTTGATTATCATCAATAGCTACAAAATAGAGCCCTGCCCGTAAATCATTGATATCGATGGCCTGACCGGAAGTGAAATGTTCAACAACTCTTACCAGCCTGCCACTTACATCTGTGATCCGGATGGTCATGGGGTTTTCGGAGTTGTACTCGATGCGGAAGGCGGCATCAGCCGGGTTGGGATAAATTCTAAACACTTTTTGCTGCTCAAATTCCGGGATGTCCAGCAACATACTGATCGCATATTCCAGTTCCACATCTTTTCCTTCCGGCCATTGCTCAATGACCCGTTCAACCGTTAATGGAATTTTGATGTCGGGCTGCACACCTCCCAACAGCAAAGAATCACTGTCAAGCTGAATGACCTGATCCTGATCCAAAGAACGGGCATACGGGAACAGGATAAACTGGAGGGAATCCGGCATAATAACAACGTTAGGAATAATCCCGAATGATCCGTTCGTCCCCCAGAATGAGATGACCCGGGCGTTGTGCAATCGTTGCAACATCATTGGAATTCCTTCACCCGTACTGATGTCTTTTGGACTAACCATCACGACAACCTCTCCATTGAATTTGGGTGTTTCCGGTACCGTGATAATTGAATCAATGATGGTATAATTATCATCACTGGTTCCTGTAATGTACTCATAAAACATAGGTGATTCAATAAAAAACCCCGAAATGGCAGAACCCATGAGATCATTTCCTCCGTTATTGTGTCTAAGGTCAAAAACCAGTTTATCGATCGATTGTTCATTGAAATAAGTGATCGCTGATTTTACCGAATCATAGATAGCAGTTTGCCTGATCTCCTCCAGGGTCAGGCTGTCGGGAGCATCCTCATCCTGAACATGCAGATAACCGACCTGTAATGTAGCTGTGTGTTGACTTCCTGTTTCATGCGATATGAAAGATAGATCAATCGTTGCGCTAATAGAATCTCTTGATAAGATCATATATCGGCTGATCAATCGACCCTCTTCTGTGGCATAGTTAGCAGATACGCCATTGGGATTATTATACACTTCCATTTCAGGAACTTCCAGGATTGGTGTTCCATTCCAGGAGAGGATCTCATCTCCACACCGCAGGCCGGCAAGGTATGCAGGGCCCCATTCCGGGACGATATTTACAACAACACTACCGTCCGTAATAGGAATCATATTCAATCCGAAACTTCCTGCCTGCCTTGCTTGATTGAATGCTTTTACAAAATCCAGCATGGTTATATGCCCGTCGGGTATGGATAAGAGGTACTCTAATAGTGCACCGGTCAGCATCACAAAATTACCCTCGTTTTGTGCTTCCTGAATTTTGGGCCGGGTAAGGTTGAGTTTCTGATCCCAGTCGATTCCCTTCCATTCTGTGAAAGGATACCGTTCTTCCATGATGACATGCAGCGAATCAAACGCTTCGATCCAATTCAGAGAGCTGAGATTAAACCACATCATACCATCACGGTTTCCGGTGTGAAGGTCATTAAACTGTTTTTGTGCCAATGCATGGATTGACAAGGAAAACAGGAGGATAAGAAAAATACGGGAGATTGGTTTCATAATATGGATCCATTAATGATGAATGTATCGATTAAGAAAGAAGTATCGAAGGACGGATGTGTATGAAAAGAGCAAATCTTTCCAACTCAATATGGTCGAAAATCACTTATGTGTTATGGGAAGTTATGAGGGGAGGTTGCTTCGTCGCTTGCATAGCGCACGTCTGGCGGTTCGAGGTTGCTTCGTCG
>QYQJ01000228.1 GCA_007280875.1 Bacteroidota bacterium | reverse complement strand
CAGTGGGGCAGTGGAGCAGTGGTGCAGTGGGGCAGTGGTGCAGTGGTGCAGTGGTGAGTTTGTGAGTTCATAAAATAAATATCCGGCATCCGGTTTCCGGTTTCCGGCATCAAAAGAAAGGGGACAACATCATGAAAAAGATTCTTTTAACATGCATGGGGCTGGTATTCACCATGACCCTGATCCAGGCTCAGAAGTTTGCCTATGTGGACACCAAGTACATTCTGGATAATATCCCGGAATATGCAGAGGCTCAGGCTCAGATTGATGAACTGTCGGTTCAGTGGCAGGAAGAGATCGAAGGAAAATTTGCCGCAGTAGAGAAAATGTACAAGGATTACCAGGCCCAATCGGTTTTGCTTCCCGTAGAGATGAAGTCCAAGAAAGAGCAGGAAATCGTTGACGTGGAGCGGGAGGCCAAGGACCTGCAGCGCAAGTATTTTGGTAAGGATGGTGAATTGTTCAAAAAACGCCAGGAGCTGGTCAAACCCATTCAGGAGAAGATTTACAATGCGATCCAGCAGATCGCCGATGATTACAACTATGCGGTGGTTTTTGATAAAGCAGGCAGCCTGACCATGATGTATGCCAATCCCAAGTATGATATCAGTGATGAGGTGTTGGATCAACTGGGTGCAGCAATGGGTTCCCGGACCCGAACCCAGACGTCGGGGACCTCCACTCAGCCGTCAGGGAAGCACAATCAGCCGTTAGAGACCCACCCCAAACCTTCAGGCGGAGAACGAAAATAAACGGTACCGGGAATATGTATCTAATTATATTTTTTATATTTTTGCGAACCCAAAAGTCACAAATCCATATTTATACGAAAACAATGAAAAAGTTAGTAAAGATTTTTGCCATCGTGGCACTCTTCACCGGCATTGCATTCAGCTCCCAGGCCCAGACGCCCGCTGCACTGAAAATCGGTTACATAGATTTTAACACACTTCTGCAGGCTATGCCGGGAATTGATTCCGTCAGGATTACCCTCCAGAAACATCAGGAGCAACTTACCGACCAGATGGACCAGATGCGTTCTGAGTTTGAGAACAAATACCTCGACTATCAGTCAAAAGCAGCCGGAATGTCTGATATTATCAAACAGAACAAAGAGCAGGAACTGACGCAGTTACAGGAGCGAATCGATGCGTTTCAGCAGCAGGCTCAGCAGGATCTTCAGGCCAAGCAGCAGAAACTTCTGCAACCCCTGATTGATCAAGCCAAACGGGCTATCTCCGATGTAGCAAAGGAACAGGGATACACCTATGTGTTAAATAACATTGAAGATGTGGTTTTGTTTTCCACACCCGCCAACAACCTGATGGCACCCGTCAAGAAAAAATTGGGGATCGAATAGACATATCTTTTCCCCAGAAATTATTGAAGGGACGACCAGACCGGTCGCCCCTTCAGTTTTTTCCGGGTGCCCCTTCAATTTTTACTTTTTGAATAATCGAGGGAGTAGTGCAATCCCCGGTTTTCTTTCCGGGCGATCGCCTGTTTGATCACCAGGTAAGCCACGTTGATCATGTTGCGAAGTTCACACAGACGGGGAGTGAGGATCGACTTATTGTAAAGGTCTTCTGTTTCGTCGTAAAGCAGGTTGAGGCGGTCGAGGGCCCGCTGGAGGCGAAGGTTGGAACGGACAATCCCGACATAACTGCTCATGATGGCCTGAAGCTCTTTCTGGGACTGCGTGATCAGGATCATCTCTTCGGTGAGGATCATCCCTTCCGCATCCCAGTCGGGAATCGCGTTACAATAATCGATGTGTTCGATCTGTTCAATGGTCTGGTGGCTGGCCCGGTGGGAAAAGACCACCGATTCGAGCAGGGAATTGGATGCCAGCCGGTTGGCCCCATGCATCCCGGTGCTGGCGCATTCACCGGAAGCATAGAGGTTACGGATGGTGGACCGGCCATATTCGTCGGTTTTGATCCCGCCGACAATGTAGTGAGCTGCCGGAACTACCGGGATCATGTCGCGGGAAATGTCGATCCCCAGGCTGAGGCACTTGGCATAGATCCGGGGGAACTGACGGATCAGATCATTTTTATTCAGGTGCCGGCAGTCCAGGTATACAAAGTCTTCCCCACTGATCTTCAGTTCATTGTCAATCGCTCGTGCCACGATGTCCCGGGAAGCCAGGGAGAGCCGCTCATCGTACTTCTGCATGAACTCCTTTCCGTGGTAATCTTTCAACACGCCTCCGAATCCACGCAGGGCTTCGGTAATCAGAAAAGAGGGCCGCTCCTGCGGATGGTACAGGGCGGTGGGATGGAACTGCACGAACTCCATGTTTTCGATCACCCCCTTGGCCCTGTATACCATGGCGATCCCGTCGCCGGTGGCGATAGTAGGATTGGTAGTGTTGCTGTATATGTTCCCTGCCCCACCGGTAGCCACCAGTGTTACACGGGCCAGGATAGTATCCACATGGTTGGTTTTAGGATTGAGGACATACGCCCCATAGCAGGTGACATCGGAGGCACGGATATTGACCTGTACACCGAGGTGGTGCTGGGTGATGATATCGATTGCGTAGTGATTCTCGAGCACCTCGATGTTAGGGTGTTTCCGGATCTGATCGATCAGCGTATCCTCGATCTCCTTGCCAGTGCTGTCTTTGTGGCGCAGGACCCGAGATTCGGAGTGGCCACCCTCCCTGGCCAGGTCGTACAGGCCGGATTCATTCTTGTCAAAATTGGTGCCCCAGGATACCAGTTCCCGGATCCGGTCGGTCGACTCCCTGATCGTTAACCGCACAATATGCTCGTCGCAAAGACCATCTCCGGCTTTGATCGTATCCTGGATATGCTTCTCATACGTATCGGGCGTGTGCATCACCGCAGCGATCCCTCCCTGGGCGTAACTGGTTGCGGTGTCGTCCATCTTCTGCTTGGTGACAATGCATACCTTTCCATGCCCTGCCACTTTGAGCGCAAAGGTAAGGCCCGCTATACCCGAACCTATAACCAGAAAATCAACATGGGTCCTCATGGTTGTACTCAGATGTCGAGCAGAACCCGGTAAAGATCCTGCCCGGATGTCAGCATCCGTCCCGGCTCTTCGAGCAGTTCTTTGATGCGAACCAAAAAACTGACCGATACCAGCCGTTCTGCCAGCTTCAGCCTGAGGGTGCTAAGCTTTTTACGTGTCTCGGTACGGGCGCCGGAAAAGACAAACTCGCCCTTTGCCTCTTTCTTACCCTGAATGAACAACTCAATCTCCTTCCGCGTGATCCGTTTCCCTGGAAACGCAGCTGCAATGGAAGCCGCTTCGATCTGCTTTTCGTGAAGGATCTTCTTGGCCAATGGGGTGGCGTTTATTTCGTGACTGGTGACCGGCGCCCCTGTGCCCCTGTGCCCCTGTGCCTCATCAACAGTGGCAATCACCGATCCCACATTTACCGTTTCCCCTTCAGCGATCAGAATATGGACTTTGCCGTCTACCGGAGAGGCGATTGGGAAGGTCGCTTTGTCGGAATCGATCTCTACAAGTTCCTGATCCTTCTGCACCGGTTCACCATCTTCAACCAGCCAGCGGGCGATCTGGACCTGGGTTATGGATTCACCCGGACTGGGGACTGGTATATCTATCATGACAGGGTTTACGTATAAATTCGAAATTACGTTGCAAAAATAACAACAAAAAGTCAGACTGCGCATTCGAGCTTACAGGAACCATAGGCATGTTCGCAGGTAGAGGACTAGTCCATTCATGACCCGCCACTTCTCCTCGGCTGAAGAGATGTACTGGTCGGTGATCACCTGGGCCCCGTTGCTGAAGTCGCCAAATTGCGCTTCCCAGATAGTGAGGCTGCCGGGGCTCCCGAGGGCATAGCCATAATCAAAACCCAGAACACCGTATTCCGACAGGGGAGAGTTGTATACCTGAAACCTGGCCTGATTATCTGACAGATGGTCGAGGGGAATGTACTTCACTTCCGAATCTTCTACGGTGAGTACAGCGTGCCGGTGCGAAAAGGTCCCACGCTGGGTATCCTGTCCACTGAGCCTCACCGGGAACCCTTCGAGCAACAGGGATCCGTAAGCCAGCAGTTCTGCCATTGCCCAGTCGAGCTGATCGCTTTCCAGCATCAGTTTCCGGTCGTTCTGCAGTTTGCCGATCTTTCTGAAAAAGGGGATTCCCTCAGGCAGGGTCGTGATTTTTTCCCCAATCCCAAGCAATACTTCTCTGGCAACACCAGTTTCAGGAGAGTGAATGAAATCTTCGGCTGTCGCTTTCCGGATCCCACTCCAGAGCGAATCCAGGAAATGATCGATGGTTGCCTTCTCGACGCTTTTAGACTTCTCGAAACACTGATCAAGTTTCTCACTGATCCGGTTCTGAATGGTTTTCGGATCGATCCCTTCCAGACTTCCTTCGGCCTCCAGTTTGTTCAGATAGATCTCCAGCGGATCAGGATGTTTCTCGATGGTTTTGTAGAGGATGGGTTGGGTGAACCGGGGTTCGTCACTTTCGTTATGGCCATATTTCCGGTAACCAAGCAAATCGATGAATACATCTTTCCGGAACGTTTGCCGGAACTCCATGGCTAATTTTACGACATAGACCACCGCCTCCACATCATCGGCATTGACATGGAAGATGGGGGATTGGATGGTTTTGGCTACATCGGTACAATAGGTACTGGAGCGCCCTTCCAGGTAATTGGTGGTGAAGCCGATCTGGTTGTTCACTACAAAATGGACGGTTCCACCGGTGGTATACCCGGGAAGTTCCGACATCTGCAGAAGTTCGTACATGATTCCCTGTCCTGCAACAGAAGCATCCCCGTGGATCAGCACCGGGGAGATCCGGTCGGTATTGCCCTTGTACACCTTATCGATGATCGCCCGGGAAAGTCCTTCGACAACCGGATCGACGGCTTCGAGATGCGAGGGATTCGGACACAGTGAGAGGTGAACCAAGTGGCCGTTTTCTGGGCGGATCTCGGTAGAATAACCGAGGTGGTATTTGACATCTCCCAGTAACTGCTCATCTTCGTATTCTTTTCCCTCAAATTCAGAAAAGATCTGAAAATAGGGTTTCTGCATGATGTGGGCCAGCACGTTCAAACGTCCGCGATGGGCCATGCCAAAGATGAACTCCTCATTCCCTAGTTCCTTCCCATGGCTGACGACCGCATCCAGGGCGGGAATGAGGGATTCACATCCTTCGAGGCTGAAACTCTTATGGCCCGGAAATTTCTTGTGGATGAACTTTTCAAATAGTACTGCTTCCGCCAGTTTTTCCAGTATATGACGCTTATCAGGGATGGAAAATTCTGGCCGATTTCGGGCCGGTTCCATTTTTTTCTTAAGCCAGGTCACCTGTTCAGGCTTACGGATGTACATATACTCCACCCCTATCGACTGGCAGTAGGTTTGGCTCAGGTGATACACAATGGCCTGCAGGGTTGGGGTGTAGGTCCGCCGTGTGCGGACCGGGTTGGTGCGGGTAAAGAGATGTCCTCGTTCGCGGTATCCCCGGATCAGGTTCATCACCAGGAATTCATTGGGGATGATATATGATTTTCCTTTTTCAGCCTTGTAGTTAATCTGACAGAACTCGAATCCTTCGAAAAATTTTCGCCAGCTCTCATCCACCGAACCGGGATCGGTTTTGAACCGTTCGTACAGCTCCTCAAACGCGGAAGAATCAAAATTATTCAAATATGAAAATGCATCCATATTTCAATATTCATGCAACAGTTGAAACAATGTCACAAAAATACAGTATAAATCTGTACCTTTGCGGCAAAATTCAATGCAGCGAATGAATTACATTCAAGACTATATAGAATCTCACAAAGATCGCTTCCTTCAGGAGTTGTTCGGACTGATCCGGATCCCGTCCATCAGTTCAGAGAAAGAGCATAAGGAGGACATGATCAAAGCTGCTGAATACTGGAAAAAATCGATCAGGGAAGCTGACGCCGACAAGGCCGAGGTGATCACGACCAAAGGAAATCCGGTGGTTTACGGAGAGAAAATCATTGATCCCCTCCTGCCCACCGCGCTCGTATATGGTCATTATGATGTAATGCCGGTAGATCCTCTTGATCTGTGGGAATCTCCTCCCTTCAGGCCTGAGGTGCGAAACGGGAGGATTTATGCCCGCGGTGCGGATGACGATAAGGGACAGGCCTTTATGCAGGCCAAAGCGTTCGAGCTGATGGTCAGGACCAACACCCTTCCCTGCAACATCAAGTTCATGATCGAGGGAGAAGAGGAGATCGGGTCTCCCAGCCTGGCAGCCTTTTGCGAAGCTCATAAAGAGATGCTGAAATCGGATATCATCCTGGTTTCCGACACCGGCATGGTGTCGATGGATTGTCCTTCGGTAACTGTGGGGTTGCGTGGACTGGCGTACATGCAGGTGGAACTTACAGGGCCGGACCACGATCTGCATTCCGGTCTTTTTGGTGGTGCGGTAGCCAACCCGGTTAATGTACTGACAAAACTGATTGCCGGCCTGACCGATGAAAACGGGAAGATCACCATTCCCGGATTCTATGATGATGTACAGTTGGTCAGTACTGAGGAGCGCGACCTGATGGCAAAGGCCCCCTTTGACGAGGAGGCCTACAAACAGGCCATTGACGTCGTCGCACTCGATGGAGAAGCCGGGTACACTACCCGTGAACGCACCGGGATCAGACCTTCACTGGATGTCAATGGCATCTGGGGAGGGTATACCGGGGAGGGATCCAAAACGGTGCTTCCCTCCAAGGCTTATGCCAAGATCTCTATGCGACTGGTCCCCAATCAGAATTTTAAAACGATCTCTCGACTTTTTGAGAAGCATTTCCTGGCTATCGCTCCTGATACAGTGAAGGTAAAGGTCAAGGAGTTGCATGGAGGACAGGCTTACGTTTCGCCCATTGATACCCCCGGATACCTGGCTGCCAGCAGAGCATTGGAGACTACCTTCGGTAAAGCCCCGGTCCCTGTGAGAAGCGGTGGAAGTATCCCCATCATCTCCACTTTCGAGCAGATCCTGGGGGTCAAGTCGATCCTGATGGGATTTGGACTGGAGTCTGACGCTTGTCACTCACCCAATGAGAATTATCCCCTGGAAAATTTCTACAAGGGGATTGAGACAATCCCGTATTTTTTCAAGTATTTTACGGAATTAATGAAGTAATATCAACATACCCTATCGCGTACAAGGTTGCTTCACTGCGTTCGCAATGACACACGTATCGTTTAGTAAAAGTTTTGCGGGATGGCGCGTGTGCTTGCACACGCGCCATCCCGCTCCTTTTTATAACCACCTGCCGTGTCTTTGCGAGTCCCGCACTCGCGGGACGAAGCAACCTTCTCTCCTCTCTCACCAGTCCGATCCCCGAAGTATAGTACTTGATCTCCCCCTCTCCCGGCTTCAATGTATTACTTTGACTGGCTCTTGTAGAAAGTCTCCGTTCCTTTATCCAAAAACCCGATAAATCCCTGTACATTGGTGTTGAATGCACGTGGCGGGATCAGTACCTTGCCGGAAGTATCGAGCAGTACGTAATAGGGCTGGGCATTCACATTGAAGCGTGAGATCTCAAAATCCACATTTCTCCTGCCGATAGTCTTTTTCACCTTTCCGTCGACGGCGGAGGTGATCCATTCCGATTCAGGAAGGTCGGTTTGGTCATCCACATAAAGGGCTACGATGATGTAGTCGTCCCTCAACCGTCTCATCACCTCCGGATCCGGCCACACGGACCGTTCCATCACCTTGCAGTTGACACATCCATGGCCGGTAAAGTCAATCAGGATCGGTTTGTTCAGCTGTCTGGCACAGGCCAGACCCTGATTGTAATCAAAGTATCCCTGCAACCCATGCGCCATCTTCAGTTTATCGCCGTATTTCGGTTTATCGCATAAGCGCCAGGCCTCTTCTGTAGCCGGTCCGCTTCCACGGTTTTCCTGGATGATCTCCATGAGGTTAAAGGATGATTCGGCAGGCAGGAAGGCAGAAACGGTTCGCAGCGGAGCTCCGATCATGCCGGGAAGGAGGTAGACCACAAAAGTGAAAGTGGCGATGATCAGCAGCAATCGTGGCACACCGATGTATGGCAGGTCGCTGTCGTGCGAGAACTTGATCTTCCCCATCAGGTAGAGTCCCATCAGGGTGAAGAGAACGATCCATACAGCGATGAAGACCTCCCGGGTGATGCCCCAGTTGAGCGCTTCGTTGGGGACCAGCAGGAATTTCATGCCCAGCGCCAGGATGATGAATCCCAGGACCACCTTCACCGAGTTCAGCCAGCCTCCCGATTTAGGCATCTTTCCCAGCAGGGAGGGAAAGAAGGCGAGGATGGTGAAGGGGAGGGCAAAAGCCAGCGAGAAACCGAACATCCCGATGGTCGGTTTCAGAATGTTGCCGGATGAGGCTTCCACCAGGATGCCCCCGATGAAAGGAGCCGTACAGGAGAAGGAGACCAGCACCAGGGTCAGCGCCATAAAGAAGGTGCCGATCAATCCACCCCGGTCCACCTGCTGATCCGATTTGTTGGTTAGTTTGGAAGGGAGGACGATCTCGAACAGACCGAAAAACGATGCCGCAAAGGTCACAAACAACAGGAAGAAGATGATGTTGGTGATCCAGCTTGAACTGACATTCTTGATGGCGTCGGAGCCGAACAACAGGGTTACCAGTACCCCAATGAGGGTATAAATCACAATGATAGAAAGTCCGTAGAAAAGTGCATTCACTTTGGCGCCCAGTTTGCTATTGCTGCTGCTCATGAAAAAGGTTACCGTCATCGGGATCATCGGGTAAACACAGGGAGTCAACGCGCCTGCAAATCCGGCCAGCAGGGCAACCAGGAAGAACACCCACATCGAACTGCTTTCTGTACTGGTCTCTTCAGTAACGGCCAATGCTCCTGCTGACTCAGTCCCTGTGATCGTAGCCACGGCGGTGATTGATGATGTATCGGGTTGTGTCTCTTTCGTTTCCACAACGGCGACGGGCAACTCCGGTTGTTGTGCTGTGGCACCGGTCGTGAATGCTTTCAGCGGAAACTCAAAATCGATATCGGTCGGGGGGAGGCATCGCTTATCATCACAACACATGAACGACAGTACACCGGTGATGGTAAATGCTTTGTCCGTCAGTATTTTTACTTTTTGTTTAAACACAACCGTCCCGTCGAAAAACTTCAGCTCTATCTCGAAATTCGGATCGTACTCTTCCACCCCATCCGGTTCGGTTACCTCACCAACCAGTTTGTAGTTGTCGCTTGCGGTGAACGTAAATACGGTGGGCAGTGGCCCGCCTGCGGGAAGATGCTGGGAGTAGAGGTGCCAGCCTTTGTCGATTTTCGCAACGAGCAACAGGGTCACTTCGTCCTGTGTGGTTCGTTCACTCCTGAACGTCCATTTCACCGGATCCAACACCTGACTGACGGACAAGAATGGCAGTAATAGGGTTACCAGTCCAATGAATGCAATCTTTCTCATGGGATTCAGCCTTAATTTTTTACCTGCACGAAGGTAGATAATTTTACCTAATCAGGGGAGGAAATCGACTACCAGCAACTCGTTGCTGCGGGTTGAAACACGGAACCAGTGATCGATTCTCCGACCGATCACCCAAACGATCCGGTTCCCGGAGCAGAGAAGCCAACAGGTCTCTTTCTCGGGAATTGATATCTTTTCATCGATGAAAAAATCGATTAGTTTCTTTCGTTTCGTCATACCGAGCGGATAGAAATAATCACCCGGGCTCCACCTCCGTAAGGTAAGGGGGAAAGAGAGCTTTTTCCTGTCCAGGGTGGCCCGGTTCGGATCGGCACTGATCAGATATCCAGGGTGCCGGTGGATGGTTTGAAAGGTCAGATGGACTGGGTCGCGGATCTCCCCGGTTGACTCTCCGATCAGATATTCTTCCACCGGGCGCTGTGTGTCATACGATGGGGCTCGGGTAATGATAAGCCGATCACGGTCCTTAATGATCCGGTAGGTGGGGGAGAGAAAGGTCTTCCCGCTGTCCTGATCCAGGGCATGTATCAGGTCCTGGATCGTGGAGGGATGAAACCCGAAGGGAACCAGCAACTCATACAACCAGGCCGACAGCGGGACCAGATTACGAAGATCCGCGATACGGATGATCCAGTGGTTCTGTTCCTGCCTGATCAGTCTTGCCCTGGTCTCTTCAAGATAGGGATTAAGAATCGACTCGGTTTCACGTATCCGGCTTATGGTGTCAGTGATCTGCCTGGCATAGTCGGGCTCGATGGAAAGCAGAAGTGGCAGCAACTGGTGACGGATCCGGTTACGAAAGTATTTGGTACTGCTGTTCGTACTGTCTTCACGGAAAGGGATTTCCTGTTCACGGGCAAACCCGGATATCTCCTCCCTGCGGGCGAAAAGCTGCGGCCGGATCACTCTGTCGTTTCTGACCGGTATTCCATGCAGACCGGAGATCCCTGTTCCGCGGATGAGGTTGATAAAAAAGGTCTCCACCTGGTCGTCCAGGTGGTGAGCGGTGGCAATCCAGTCAAATCCTTCTTTCCGGCGGATCTCTTCGAACCATTCGTAGCGAAGCTCCCTCGCTGCCATCTGGATAGATACGTTGCGGCTATCCGCGAAATTTGCGGTATAAAAACGGGTGGAATAGAACGGAACGGTATAACGGGTTGCCAGTGATTCGACAAAGCGTTCATCCTGGTCCGACTCTTCTCCCCGCAGCTGAAAATTGGCATGGACCACCCCGAACCGGTAGCCCGCCCGGTGAAACAGCTCCGCCATTATCACTGAATCCACGCCTCCTGATACCGCGAGCAATACGATATGGTCAGGCTGGAAGAGCGATTGCTGTTCAATAAAATCCTTGAATTGCCGTAGCATGATGCAAAGATACGATAACTGGATGCTGGATGCTGGATACTGGATCCTTGACCCTCGACCCTCGACCCTTTACCCTCTTACTTGATCTCCCACGTCTCCCCGCTTTTCAGCAGGTGGTCCATTTTCTTGATGGGGGAATCTTTCTGGGCGAGGCGGATCTTCTCTTCCACGAGGTCATCGTAGGTGGGAAACATAGCCGAACGGATGATGCCGAAAACTTTTGGGTAATGAGGTGGGCCGAGTTTGGCCAGCATCATGTGGATCCAGGGATCCGGATTGTAGCGGTCGTGGACGAGTACATCATCGATGGTGATGCCATTTTTCCCCAGTTCCACCACATCAATTTCGGTCCCTTTCAACCGCAATCCTTTCTCCTTGTTATGACCGAAGAGAATAGGCTGTCCATCCCGAATCACGCACATATTTTCTTCGCGGGTCTCTTTGCCGGTTACGTTGAAATGGGCTTTGTCTGCATAGATGATGCAGTTCTGCAGGATCTCGGTGATGGAGGTGCCGTCGTGCTTGGCCGATTCAAACATCGCCTCCGTCATCAGGGTGAGGTCGTTATCAGGCATCCTGGCATAGAAAGTGCCTTGAGCACCCATCACGAGCTCCCCGATGTTAAAGGGGTGTTCTATGGTCCCGTGCGGACTGGTCTTCGTCACCGTGTTCATGGGGGTAGTGGGGGAGTATTGTCCTTTGGTGAGGCCGTAGATCTCGTTGTTGAACAGGAGCACGTTGATGTCGACATTCCTCCGGATGGTATGGATGAAGTGGTTCCCGCCGATAGCCAGTGAGTCGCCGTCACCGGTAGCTACCCAGACACTGAGGTGCGGGTTGGCCACTTTGACTCCGGTTGCGATGGCCAGGGCCCGGCCATGGATTCCGTGGATCCCGTACGTGTTTACATAATAGGGGAACCGGGAGGAGCAACCGATTCCGGAGACCAGGCAGAAATTCTCCTTTTTGTATCCGAGTTTCGGGAAGACACGTTCGACAGCAGCTAAAATGGCGTGGGCTCCGCATCCGGGACACCATTTTACCATCTGATCGCTTTCAAAATCCTCTTTCTGGAGCTGAACGGTCGTACGTTCAACGGTGGTATTGATATATTCCATGGTTATTTCGATTCTAGCAACTCGTTAAATTTTTCCGTGAGTTCATGGATCATGAATGGCAATCCCTGTACTTTATTAAACTGGTAAAAGCTGGGCATGGGATAAGTCATCCGGAGGTAATTGACAAACTGTCCGGCATTCAGCTCGCATACCAGGATCTTCTTGAAACTCTTCAGGATTTGCTCTGTATTTTTCGGCAGGGGATTGATGTAATGGAAGTGGGCATGACTGATCTTCTTCCCTTCCATTTGTGTCTGTTTTACGGCCGAATGAACACCCCCGAATGTACCCCCCCAACTGACTACCAGCAGATCGCCTTTCTGGGGACCGTCGACCTCCTGGTCGGGAATGAAATTTGCGACCCGGGCTACCTTCTCCGCACGCAGGTTGACCATCGTCTGATGGTTCAGGGGATCCGTTGACACAGCGCCCGTGATGTTCTCTTTTTCCAATCCACCGATCCGGTGCCGTAACCCTTCGGTTCCCGGGATAGCCCATTGCCTGACCAGTGTCTTGGGATCACGCTTATAGGGACGGTAATCCGGATCGTTTGCCTTGGCGATCGGTGGGTTGATCGGAGGCATATTGGCCATTTTCGGATCCCTGAAAAGAGCCGATCCGAAGCCCAGATAACCGTCGGTGAGCAGGATGCAGGGCGTCATGTGTTCCATGGCGAGTTTGGCAGCCATGTATGCGTAATGGAAACAGTTATCGGAGGAAGAGGCAGCAATCACGATCACAGGGCACTCGCCATTCCGTCCGAACAGGGCCTGCATCAGGTCTGACTGCTCCGATTTGGTAGGCAAACCTGTAGAGGGACCACCGCGTTGCACGTCCACGATCACCAGGGGCAATTCGGTCATAACAGCCAGTCCGATCGCTTCACTCTTCAGGGAGAGGCCGGGTCCGGAGGTGGTGGTGCAGGCCATTGAACCGGCATAACTGGCTCCGATCGCGGAACAGATCCCGGCGATCTCGTCTTCGGCCTGGAAGACCTTTGCCCCAAGCGACTTATGTTTGGCCAGCTCCATCAGGATCTCGGTGGCCGGGGTGATAGGGTAGGATCCCAGAAAGAGGGGACGCTTCGCTTTCTCGGCAGCAGCAAGCAATCCCCAGGCAGTGGCCACATTCCCGGTAATGTTCCGGTAGAGGCCGGGAGTCATCTTGGCTGGTGAGACCTGGATCACCGATTCAATCGCCTCGATGGTGTCGGCATAATTATACCCGGCTTCCAAAACCACTTTGTTGATCTTGGCAATGGTGGGATCCTTCTTGAATTTCGTGTCAAAGAATTTAAAGGAGGGTTTCAGGGGGCGGTTGAAAATGAAATAGAGCATCCCAAGCGCAAACATATTCTTACTCCGTGTTGCAATCTTCTGGTCCACGCCCAGATCTTTCAGACACTCCCTGGTCAGGGTGGTGATCGGTGCTTTGATCAGGTTATATTTTGCCAGGGAGTTATCTTCCAGGGGGTTGGACGAATAACCTGCTTTTTCAATGGATTTCTCATCAAATGCATCGGTGTCGACCAGCAGTGTTGATCCCACTTTGGCCCATTTGAGGTTGGATCTCAGGGATGCCGGGTTCATGGCGACGATCACATCGCAAAGGTCACCGGTGGTGTAAATTTTGGCGCTTCCCATATGCACCTGGAATCCGGAAACTCCCGGAATGGTATTCTGCGGTGCACGGATCTCAGAGGGAAAATCCGGGAAGGTAGCCAGGTCATTCCCGGCGACGGCGGCAGATTCGGAGAAAAGACCTCCGGTAAACTGCATCCCGTCACCCGAATCACCGACGAACTTAACTACTACTGATTCTCGTTCTACTACAGGGCGATTTATTGTTGTCATAGGGGGAGGATTTAGCCTGCAAATTTACAGCTTTCACACTATATTGAAAGAAAAAACAGATTTCTTTTGCGTTATCCAAAAAATTGTATCTTTGCGCCGGAACTCAAATAATTAACCATATTCCCGGTCCCCGGGATCACAAAAATCACTGAATCATGGCTTACATTATTAATGACGATTGCACCGCTTGCGGAACCTGCCTCGATGAATGTCCGGTTGAAGCAATTGCTGAAGGTGACATCTACACAATCGATCCTGAAGTTTGTACCGATTGTGGTGCCTGTGCCGATGTGTGTCCGGTTGAGGCTATCCATCCGGAATAATGTAGAGCCGAGGCATGCCTCGTCTCTACGAAAAAAAAACGGCCATTCCAGGCCGTTTTTTTTATGCGTAAATTTTCAAGGTGACAGCTTCACCATCAAAAACAGCAAAGCTGAAATGGGTCAGCCAGTCGCCCAGCACAATCTGCCGGGCGTGGTCGTTCAGGGTTATGTCCAGCGGATAATGATAATGCCCATAAATCAGAAAGTCCAGATCGGGATGGGTAGTCAGGATCTGTTTTGAATGGGTGACAAGACGGGTTTCAATTATCCGTTTGGTGATCGATTCATCTTTTTCTTCCCGTTTATCAGCTGCATACCTGCTCTGCCTCGACCAGAACAGCGCCATCGGAATGCCGACATCCGGGTGCAGCCACCGGAAAAACCATTGGTTAAACCGATTGGAAAAGACCTTCTTCAGGAACTTGTATCCGGTATCGCCGGGGCCCAACCCGTCTCCATGAGCCAGGTAGAACCGTTTGGAACCGAACTGCCGGAATTCCGGAGTGCGGTGTAACTGAATGTGCAGCTCCTCCGAAAGGTAATTGAAAGCCCACATGTCGTGGTTCCCGCGAAAGAGATGAACCGGGACGCCGGCATCTGTGATCTCTGCCAGTTTTCCAAGCAAACGGATATGCCCTTTGGGAACCGTCATCCGGTATTCAAACCAGAAATCAAAGAGATCCCCCATCAGGTATATTTCCGAAGCGTCGTTACGGATCTCATCGAGCCAGCGGATGAAGCGGGATTCACGCTCCAGGCTGCGGGTATGATCCGGTATGCCGAAATGGAAGTCAGAAACAAAGTAAACCTTGGTACTCATGCACGAAAGTTGGGTCAAACTTACAACAAATTGTGATGTCGGACAAGATTACTTCATCTCCTTCAGCCATTGATGAAAGAAGAGGGTATGCTTGTTTCCCGGATAGGCCGCCATCAGGCCGCTGTCGACCCGCCGGTAATCGGCTGCGTCTGTCTTGACGGAAAGTACCGGCCGTACGCCGAAATGGTAGTTCACTACCAACAGGGTAGCGAATGCCCCTGCGTGGTCGTGGATAAAATCCTTTTCATACGCACGCTGGGCTTCCCAGATCTGATTAAAGAGAGAATTCACACGCACCGTCAGTTCATAAAACCCCTCTTCCCCCTGGTTTCTTTCAATCAGTACTTGCAGTGAATCCACTTTGCGGAGGTTCCCGTAGGAATAGTCGTAGAAAGTTTGAAGCAATTCCGATTCCTTGTTTCCCGACACCCTGAATTCGGGCGGGAAGAGATCAAGACGACCTGAAACAGATATAGAATCACCAGCCGTGGCAATAAAAACTGCCTGGTCTCCGGCAGTATTCCGCAACGCAAAGATGTTTGTTCCACTGGAGGGAATGCAGATCCGGAAAGTCCCTCCGGTATCCGGGGTCACTGAATCGATCTTCTGGAGTTCAAACGTCTTTTGTTCCAGCAGCCAGAGCATCCCGGCAGTCCCTTCCATGGTACCCTGAACAACTACCAGGTGAGCGGGCTGTCTCTGACAGGCTGTAACCAGCAAGAGAAGCACGATCATCCATATCTGGGCACCCTTCGGGGAGAACCCATTTGTGGCGACGACGCTTACATCCTGCTGATTTCTGGCATCCTGCATAGGTATAACGGTTTATTGTTCAATCCGCTGCACCTGTTCCTCCCCGATCATTGAAAATCCCTTGAAGCGAAGGATCAGGTTCACCAACGTCATTACATCCTTCTGGCAATAAGCGATAATCCGTGGAAGGTCATGATCATCCCAGTAGACACGACTTACGTCACTTCCTTCGATATCGTCTTTCGGAGTCGGAATATCAAACAGGGCAGCCAGCAGTTCCAGGGAGGTATAGCTTTTAAAATCACCGAATTTCCACAGTTCCATCGTATCGAGATGATTGATCTCCCAGGGTTTCTTGCCGGAGAGGTCGAGAATGGGTGGAACCGTAATTCCGTTGATCAGCATTCGGCGGATCAGATAGGGATAGTCGAACTCCTTGCCGTTGTGGGCACAAAGGTACTGGTATTTTTTTTCCTGCGCTTTGGATAGCTGGAAGGCAAAATCGGTCAGGATAGCAGCTTCATCATCACCGGAAAAGGATTTGATCCAGAGGATGTTGTTCCGGTAGATCCCGGTGGAGATGCAGATGATCTTTCCGAACTCTGCATATATCCCTGCCCTTTCGTAAAGTTGCTCCGGGCTCTTCACCTCGGGAGTGGCACTGCGGTCGAAGCGGTTCAATTGTTCCGCTTTCCTGTCCCAGAGTTTCCGGAACCGCTCCGGCAAAGCTTGGTAACACCGGCAGGCCGGAACTGTTTCCACGTCCAGAAAGAGGACGGATTCGATGTTAATCTGGTCAAGCATAGTTTCAATTACGAATTACGAATTTAGAATTACGAATTATCCCGACAACTTTTTTATCGATCGGTAACGTAACCACTTCCTCAGTCAGTTCGCTCAACGGGATCCAGCGGAAGCACTGGGCTCCTTCTATCGTCTCCGGAAAATCGAACGGGATGTCGGTTGTCGGAAAGGTCATGGGCCCGGTAGTTTTCACCCGGTAATAGATGCTGATCAGCTGCATGGTTGAGGGGAGTAGCCTGGCGGGCTGAAAGTAATCGGTCGTGTACACATGCTGATCCACCTCAATTTCCAGATCCAGTTCCTCACGAAACTCCCGTTTCAGGCAGTCGATCGTTCCCTCCCCGAACTCCAGGGCTCCGCCGGGAAACTTGGTCATGAGGGTATTCATCCGGAACTCATCCGTCACCAGGATCTTTCCGTCATCGATCAGTAATCCATAAATCCGTATAGTAAACTGATGGTCCATTCTTTCAACTTTTCCAGGCACGCAGGATCTCCCGTTTACCGGGAGGCCCGGGGAGTTTTTCGGTTGTAAAACCAGCCTCCTTCAGAGCTCGCTTCACCTCTCCTTTGCAAGAATAGGTCACGAGGATCCCACCTGGCCTCAAGATACGAAACATCTTCCCAAAGATTTCCCGCGACCACAGATGCGGCTGCACATCCGGGGAGAAGGCGTCAAAAAAAACTATCTGAAAGGCCGATTCCAGAATGGGGAGCAGACGAAGATCCCCCTCTATTTTGGTTAACCGGAAATGTTGTTCAATCCTGCAGGGGTCCTCCCAGGGCGCTTCATGGATCTTCCGGAACCACTTGCCGGCATCCGGGTCGCTGAGTACCTCCGGATAATTCAACCGTTCCCACACCTCTCTTCCAAGCGGGTGAAGCTCCACGGCCGTATAGCGTACTTCGCGCCTTTGCGCCTTAGCAGTAAAGAGCGCCAGCAATGCATTCAATCCCGTACCAAACCCTACCTCAAACACCTCCACCGGATCCACCTCCTCACCCACTGCCAGCAATCCCTGCTTGATAAATACATATTCCGACTCCTGCACCGCCCCGTAGGTGGAGTGGTAGTGCTCGTTCAGTTCAGGAACAAAGAGGGTATGGGAGCCGTCCAGGGTGGGGGTAACTATAACGGAAGGAGTGGTCATTTGGAAATTAAGAAATTAGGAAATTCGAAATACGAAAAACGAAATTATGAAAATCGAAAAATCGAATCATTCGTAAATCTCTTTGAACTTTGAATCTAGTAAAGCCTCGGGTACTTATTCGGGTTATACTCATGCATCATGTCATACACCGCCTGGAAGACATCTTCGGCGTTGGGATTGGAGAAGTAATCGCCGTCTTTCCGGATCGGTTCTCCAACCAGGCTGAGTTCCTCCACGATCCGGTCGATCTTGTCCTGCTTCTTGCAGGGACAATGTGTTGTTTTGACGGTTTCGATCAGCTTCTTCCGCTCCTCTTTGATGGGCGCCTGATAGTGGGCCCACGCTTTCTTCCGGGCATCGCGTGCCCGCTGAATAGCTTCCTCTTCTATCTTATCCAGCTCTTCAACAGTGGCATACTTCCCGGCGATCATCCAGTCCCGCATCTTGCGGATGCAGTCGAACTCCTTTTCCCAGGCCAACCGTTCCTCCGATTTGTAGCGTTCGTGTGATCCGGACGTGGAGTGACCCTGTGGTTGCGTCAGTTCGGTCACATGGAATAATACGGGGACCTGCTCTTTCCGGCAGACAGCTATCCCTTTTTTGAACGTTTCGTACAGTGCCTGATAATCCCATCCATGAACCCGGTAAATGAGGATCCCCTGATTCTGTTCATCCCGTTCAAAGCCTTTGAGGACTTCCGAGATGCTCTGCTTGGTAGTCTGGTATTTTTGTGGTACGGAGATGCCATATCCATCGTCCCACACCGCCAGAGCCATAGGGACCTGCATGACACCGGCCGCATTGATTGTCTCCCAGAAATGGCCTTCAGAGGTGGAGGCGTCACCGATCATCCCGAAAGCCACCTCGTTTCCATTAATGGAGAACTGCCTGAAAGGGTTTAATTTCGGGTTGTTTCGGAATAGCTTGGAAGCCAGGGCCAGTCCCAGAAGCCGGGGCATCTGTCCGGCGGTGGGGGAGATGTCGGCCGAGGAGTTCTTCTGTTTGGTCAGATCCTTCCAGTTGCCTTTCTCATCCAGACTCCGGGTGGCAAAGTGGTTGTTCATGATCCGCCCGGCAGTTCCCGGGTTTACAGTTGTATCTGTATCGCCGTAAAGTTGTGCAAAAAACTCCTCCGGAGTGAACAAACCGGCAGCCAGCATAAAGGTCTGGTCGCGGTAGTACCCCGAACGCCAGTCACCATCCTTGAAAAATTTTGCCAGTACCAGCTGGGGAACCTCTTTCCCGTCGCCGAAAATGCCAAAATTGGCCCTCCCTCCAAGTGCTTCCCGTCTGCCCAGCAAACTAAGCTGGCGGCTTACATTGGCCAGCCGGTAATCGGCCAGGAGTTCTTCTTTATTAAATGTAGGTTGTGTCATTATTTTTCGTCCTTCGTCCCTCGTTCCTCTATCCTGGTCAATAGTTCTCCGCCTTTATCTCAAAGTATCCCATGGGATGATCACATACCGGGCATTTGTTCAGTGCCTTGTTACCATAGTGGACATGTCCGCATTTCAGGCAGGTCCAGTGCTGCTTCTTTGGCCGGCTGAATACCTCATCCTTTTCGATATTCCCCAGTAGTTTGAGATAACGGGCTTCGTGATCGGCTTCGATATTGGCGATCAGTTTGAACGCCGTGGCCACCTTGGGGAATCCCTCTTCCTGGGCTACCCGGGCAAATTCGGGATAGAGATCCTGCCACTCTTCATGCTCTCCCATAGCTGCTGCTTTCAGGTTCTCCGGTGTAGTGCCTATGACACCAGCCGGGTAAGATGCGGTAATCTCCACCATGCCGCCTTCCAGGAAACGGAAGAAGATCTTCCCGTGTTGTTCTTCGTTCAATGCGGTTTCGTCAAAGAGGGCTGCAATCTGCTGGAATCCCTCTTTGGCTGCCTGCTTGGCGAAAAACTGGTAGCGGTTCTTGGCCTGTGATTCTCCTGCAAAAGCTTTCAGCAGGTTCTGCTCTGTTTTGGTTCCTTTGATACTTTTTTCCATGGTAGTGAAGGTTACGTTGTTTTTGTATCAAAGATAAGGGTTTCTACAGCACATGCACCGGCTGGATCAGATCCTGTCCGATAGTCAAAGCTTTTTCATTTTCAGGAATCAACTTGTGGTGCCTGGCGGGAAGTGATTTTTCCAACCCTTTCCGGATGTTTTCCATTTTTACAATCGGTTTCAGTTTAAGGAAACCACCCAAGACCATCATGTTGAAGACTTTTGATAAACCCATTTTTGCAGCCTCGTCAGCTGCAGCAATTGAGTAAATATTGATGTCTTTCCGTTCAGGCTGCCTGGTAATCCCATTGGGATCGTAGATCAGCAGGCCGCCGGGTTTTACCGCGTTTTCAAACTTATCCAGCGATTGCTGGTTTAAAATGATGGCGGTATCAAATTTATTCAGGATGGGAGAGCTGATCCGTTCATCGGATACGATCACCGTGACATTGGCTGTACCACCCCGCATCTCCGGACCGTACGATGGCATCCAGCTGACCTCCTGGTCCTGCATCACACCGGAATAAGCCAGGATTTTACCCATAGAGAGAACACCCTGTCCCCCGAAACCTGCTATGATAATTTCTTCAGTCATAACTTTTTGAATATCGAATTTTCGCTATTTCACTAGTTCACCATCTACTTTTATATCCCCCAGCGGGTATTTCGGGAACATATGTTCCTCCATCCACTGGTTGGCCTGGACCGGGGTCATTTTCCATCCGGAGTTGCAGTTGGAGACCACCTCCACAAAGCCGATCCCTTTGCCAAGATCCTGGCAATCGATTGCTTTCCGGAGTGCTTTCTTGGTCTTTCTGACAGCGGCCGGCGTATGAACGGCCTGGCGGGTCACATAGTAGGTGCCCGGCAACTGTGCGATCAGTTCGGTGATCTTCATCGGATGTCCCATGATCCCGACATCCCGCCCATACGGGCAAGTGGAGGTTCGCATTCCCGGCAGGGTGGTAGGAGCCATCTGGCCACCGGTCATCCCGTAAATCCCGTTATTGATGAAGATGATGGTAAAATTTTCGCCACGGTTGCAGGCGTGGATGGTCTCAGCGGTCCCGATCGCGGCCAGGTCGCCATCACCCTGGTAGGTGAACACATAGCGGTTTGGCCACAGGCGTTTGATCGCAGTGGCAAGGGCAGGAGCGCGGCCGTGCGCCGCACCCAGCATATCAACATTCAGGAAGTCATAGGCCAGCACCGAGCAGCCCACCGGACTGATCCCGATGGTAATGGATCCAATGCCTTTGTCTTCAACCACCTCCATCAGCATCCGGTGAACCACACCGTGGCCGCAACCGGGACAGTAACTGAGGGGACGGTCAACCAGGAAGTCGGTTCGCTTGTAAACCAGGTTTTCCGGAGTCCGTAATTCAGGATGTGCAAATTTCTCTTCCATGTTAACCTCCTATAATTTTTTCTTTCAACATTCTGAATACTTCATCCGGGGTGGGGATGATGCCGCCAAACCGACCGTAGTGTTTAATAGGGATCTGGAAGCCCACCGATAGTATTACATCCTCGATCATCTGGCCGGCATTCATTTCTACTACCAGCATCCCTTTCACCTTTTTTCCCAGCTCCTGTAAAGGTTTTTTCGGAAAGGGGAAGAGTGTGATCGGACGGAACAATCCAACTTTGATTCCTTGTTCTCGGGCCAGATGAACCGCTTTCTGGCAGATTCTGGCAGAAAGACCGAAAGCTACAAAGACGTATTCGGCATCGTCACAGTCGATCTTTTCATACAACACCTCTTTCTCCTCAATCACCCGGTATTTCTCCTGGAGGAGGAGATTCAGCCGCTCCTGACCGGCAGGATCCAGGTCGAGCGAGGTCATAATGTGGTGTTCCCGTGTTGGTGGTTTGCCGGTTGAGGCCCAGGGACACTGGCTGATCACCTCCTCCTCGGTACGCCGCGGGATGGGGTCCGGGAGATAGACCTTTTCCATCATCTGCCCGATGGCGCCATCAGAAAGGATCAATACCGGAGTGCGGTAATGGAATGCAGCATCGAAACCAAGTTTTACAAAATCGGCCATCTCCTGGACCGAAGCCGGGGCATAGACGATGGTATAGTAATCGCCATGTCCGCCCCCCTTTACAGCCTGGAAATAATCGGCCTGGGAAGGCTGGATAGTTCCCAGTCCGGGACCCCCGCGGACGATGTTCACGATCAGTGCCGGTAACTGAGTTCCGGCCAGGTAACTGATCCCCTCCTGCATCAGGCTGATACCCGGACTGGAAGAGGAGGTCATCACCATCTTTCCGGTGCCGGCCCCTCCATATAACATGTTGATCGCAGCCACTTCACTTTCGGCCTGAAGCACAACCATCCCGGTGGTTTCATAAGGCTTCTCAGCCATCAGGTACTCCATGACCTCAGACTGCGGTGTAATAGGATAGCCGAAATACCCGTCGCAACCTACCCGGATAGCAGCTTCAGCAATCGCTTCATTTCCTTTCATTAATCTTAGTTCACCCATTAGTTATTGGTATTTAGTGTTTTATTATACAGTGACCTTTGCACGGTATACCGTGATGACACCATCCGGACAAACCAGTGCGCAGTTGGAACAACCTGTACAGTCATCGTTTACCTTGATAGCAAAATGATACCCTTTACTGTTCACTTCTTCGCTCATGGAGATGGTGGAAAACGGACAAGATGCTATACATACTTCACATCCTTTACACCGCTCGATGTTCACTACGATGTCTCCTTTGATCTTAGCCATAGTTGTTGAGATTTATTGTTGAAAAGGTTGCACGAAAATAAAGAATATAATCCGAAGGATTTATCCCGGGATGCTTGTTTTTTGCGGAAAAGAGATTAATTTAGAACCGGTTTAATCTAGGGCGAATAGGCAAGCGCACGAAAATATTCCTCCGTGAACTGGGGATCGATCTGATAGTAAAAATTGATGATCAGAATCACCTTTTCGCGAATCCTTTCGAAGGTGTCGACAATATACCAGAACTGTTCCCCCCCCGAGAACAAATGCTGTGCAAACACATTGATGTCCTCCTCCATAGCCGACTGGGAATACTTGTTCAGGAATCCCAGTTCAAGCAGGTCATAATCATAGTCGAGGGAGGCCTCCCCATGGCGGATCGCATCCACTCCCCCCCGGCCATATGCGAAACCGGGTGGATTGATATCAGCCCAGCCTCTTTTGTCAAAATGTTTAACAAATTTTCGCAGCAGGACACTCGAGAATTCATGGTGGAAGACCCCCTCTACATACTCTGCGGTACGATTTGGATTGGAGTTGTCGTACGTCAGGTAAACCACATCCCGCGTATTGGTTCCCCCATAAGGGACACCGAAAAAGGTGAGTGATTTCATCACGTAGACCCTGCGAAGGTTGACGAACAAGACATCTTCGGGATACTTGGCAATGGCGTTGTTCAGGATATCCATGGCATCGGTGCGGTACTCTTGCGGCAAAGAGACAGCCTGGGCATCTATTCGTTTGCAATACCAGTTATTGGGGAACATCTTGGGCTCTGTATCAAACAGGATATCAATCCCTTCCAGGATGGCCGGATGGTCAGGGAATTCGACAGGAAAAGCGGAGGTCAGAAGAAGAAGTGGGAGGAACAGAAGCAGAGGACGTCGGTTCCTTTCCGGATATCGCCTGGTGTTATCCCGTCGGGTGTAGCTCATAAAACTTTTTTAACCGTTCTTCCAGTGCCGGAAACTGATCACGCGGCACCAGGGATACGCACGCACGAACCCCTTCGTGGCGTGAGCTGCCAGTAATGCTGAGGGCAATGGCGCTGATGCCGTAATAGATCAGCTCTTCGATCAGCTCTTCGCCGGTGAATCCGGGATAACTGATGGTAAAATAGAATCCATCTGCAATGGGATCATCTTCATCCATGTCGTAAACGATGCGGAAACCGTTATCCGTGAAGAGTTTCTTCATGATCTTCGCCTTGTGGCCGTATTCTTTCACCACTTCCACGAAATTATAGGTTCCGTCGTTGGATGCTTTCAGCATAGCAGCCAGGCCATACTGGGCCGAATGCGAGGTCCCTGCGCTCAGGGCATATACTGTACCGTAAATAATAGCCCGTCCGAGGATATCCGTGGTGTAATAGCGCAAAAGGTCTTCGGATGTAACGTCAAAGAGGCGATCGGAGATCAGCATCAAGCTGATCCGCTGACCGGCATAGCTGAATACCTTCGAGCTGCTGATCAGCAGGATGTAATTATCGGTATAAGTGGCTACAGTTGGTTGATAGGGAGGTTCCCCCGGTTTGGAGTAATCCTTCCGGAAATCCATGCCAAAATAAGCCAGGTCCTCAATGATCACCACGCCATATTTCGTGGCCAGCTCGCCAATGATGCGCAATTCCTTATCGGTGAAACAGACCCAGGAAGGGTTGTTGGGATTGGAGTAGAGAACCGAGTGGATATTCCCTTTGGAAAAATAGGATTCAAGTTTATCCCTTAACTTATCACCACGGTAATCGTAGATATCGAACGACTCATACTTTTGTCCCAGGATGATATGCTGTTGCCGGTGAACCGGGAATCCGGGATCAATGAACAGGGTGGTATCCTTCTTCCGGTGGAGCCGTGCCATGGTAATGAAGGCAGCAAATCCTCCCTGCATGGAACCGACAGTCGGGATGCAATGGCCTGGGTCAATGTCGATGTTCATGAATAGTTTCACGAACCGGGATGCCTCTTTTTTCAGCGCAGGAATCCCCTCGATCTCCGGATAGATGGAGGCTACCCCCGCCTGCAGTGCCGCAATTTCCGCCTGAACGCCAACTTCAACCGCCTTCAGTCCCGGAACCCCCATCTCCATGCGGACATATTTATGTCCGGTCTCCTGTTCAATACAATTGATCAACCGCTTGATTTCGCGGATTGAAGCCCTGCCGATATTGCGGATTTTGCTCTCCCTGATATGCCTGCTGACAACCTCAAACGGGATTGGGGTATCTTTCATGATCTGAATAGTTTGATTAGAAACCGGTTCCAACGGGCAAAAATCACAAATAATTCCGAAATTTCCAATGTTTTTCGGCACTGCAGAGGCACTCACCTGATATTTTATTAACAATCGGTTTGTTGAAAACGTTAAGGAGGGATTGCCAACTGCTGACTGCAAACTGCCAACTAAAATGGGGTTTCACTCCCGATGTAACATACAATCCCTTCCGACACCAGGATTTCCCTGATTCCAAGCAAGGCTTCCTGTGATGGAACATGTAACTCGTCCGTATAGTAACAACGTCCGGTAAGCGGGTACTTTTCACGACCAAGGTGGTGCAGCGGGAGCAGGTTGATTTCGTTCCCGCCAGTGGAAGAGATGAACCCGGCCAACCGGCTGATGTGTTCAGGTTTGTCGTTGTATCCCGGAACTATTGTCATCCGGTATACCATACGCCCCGAATATGCTCCGGAGAGCCATTGGGCGTTTTCCAGGATCTGCCGGTTCGAATGGCCGGTTCCCTCCCGGTGAAGCCCCGGATCCATTTGCTTGAGATCGAAAAAGAGCCAGTCAAGGTAAGGGAGGGAGGGCTCTATCGCAGAGGCGGGGACCTCCCCGCAGGTTTCTACAGCGGTATGGATATAAGCAGTATGACACCGTTTCAGGACCGCTGCAGTAAATTCAGGTTGAAAAAAGGGTTCTCCACCGGTCAACGTGATTCCTCCCCGGCTTCCCCAGTACTGCCGGTCCCGCTGGATCAGATAATAGAGTTCATCTACTGTCATGGAATACCCGCCACGCTGGAGTGCCTCAGTGCAGCAGGCAGCGGTGCATTCGAAGGTAGTACAGGACCTGCACCGGGTCCGGTCAAGTATAAGCTTTCCGGTCACAATAGAAGCAGCCTGGTGCGGACAGGCCTCCACACACAAGCCATCAAGGGTGCATTTAATTTGGCGGTAAAGCGGTTCGGGGAAAGGATTCCTGCCTTCAGGATTGGAGCACCAGCGACAGGAGAGGGGACACCCCTTTAAAAAAATCAGTGTCCGGCATCCGGGACCATCGTGAACTGAAAAACCCTGAATGTCGAAGAGCGTACCGGTCAGTTCTACTGAACCCATTCAAAGCCGGCACATTTCACAGCCACCATATCCGGGTATGCGAAAATAGCCCCCCGGCATTTCCCGAGAAAATCCTTCTCAGGGGTATAGTTCTGACAAAACCGGCACTTGGGGATCTTTTCCCCATCCCGGCAAAACGGATCATCCGGAAGGATCTTCTCCTTACTCTTCTTACAGATCCCCCGGAACACATCCACCGGGAGGTAATACTTGCAGTCTTTGCAGCTGAAGTTCATATCATTCTTCATTCGAATCATTCTTGTCATGTACCTCGACCCTTGACCCTCGACCCTTATATTTCTTCATACTCCGTCCTCGCAATAACCTCATCCTGTATTTGTTTCCCCAGCTCCACCCAGTACTGGGTGAATCCTGCTACACGGACCATCAGGCCCCGGTACTTATCGGGCTCCTTCTGTGCCTCTTTCAGCATGCGGGAATCCACCACGTTGAACTGGATATGAAAACCTCCCTTTCGCAGGTAGGCCCGGATCAGTTCCAGAAATTTCCGGGATCCTTCCCGCCCCCTCACCACCGATGGATGGATCTTCAGGTTGAGCTGCGAATTCTGCGAATCGGAATGGTCCCAGCAGGTGGCTGAATTGAAGAGGGCATAGGGGCCATTTTTATCGGTGCCGGGATAAGCTGACATGGAGGCATCCGAGAAGGTGGTCCCGGAGAGGCGGCCATCGGGGGAGGCCAGCGTAACGGCTCCCATCGGACCGTGGGTGGAGACGGAGATCTGGCAGGCATAAAGCGGCTGGTCGTAAAGGGACCGGTAGTTGTGGCACATGTCACAGAACCACCGTTCCCATTCCCTGAAGATGCCATCCACAAAAGGATTGTCGTTGCCGTACTTCGGTGCCTCCAGTGAAAGTTTGTGGATCCGTTTCCATTTGTCGTACTCCTCATTAGGTACCTGGTCGATCAGCGAAAAGGAGCCGGTCTCTGCGGCTGTTCGGTAACCAAAATTGGCAAGGATGGCTTTCCGGTACTCATCCAGGGAGTAAAGCTGCTCATCAAACACATTCTTCTTCAGAGCCGCCAGGGAGTTCACAAGATTGGCCGTGCCGGTGGTCTCCACGTTGAAGGTGGTATTGTAGCGGCTGCCAAGCTGGCCAATATCCTTTCCCTTTCCGAGGCAATCGGGCTTCAGCATCGAATTCACCAGCGACGGGGCGATTTTCCTCCATGCATCGTGCTGAATGTTGTTGGTCAGGGTGAGTACCTCCACCGCCCGGCTGAAATAATTTTTAAACGACTGCCATACTTCTTCGTAGCTTCCCAACCTGAGTTCGTGTGGCGGAAAGATCCGCTCTCCGGTTCGCATGTCCATCCCGTCAAAGAGCGTGACTTCCAGAATTTTGGGAAGGGAGATAAAATGTACTCCCACGCTGGTTGCCGGGGCCGATCCACCGGGAATCCAGTATATCTCCCCATCCAGTTCCAGGGGCATCCAGCTTCCGGCCGAGGTCTCCAGGCATCCGCCGATTGACCAGGCCCGTGCCTCCTCCAGGGTCATCCCTTCGTGTCCGTAATTTTTCAGCAGGAACTCCATGGCCACCCGGTTACTCACCCAGGCGGGGTACCCGGTACCGATTTTGGTGCAATCCACTCCCTTGAGCAGGAACTCCTCAGGAAGTTTTTCATCATACAGGATCGAAAGGGTGGGTTGAGGTGTGTCGCAACGGATTCCCGCTTCCAGGATGAGCATCTCGAGGTCATTGGCTGCCGATGCTCCCTCTTTGGTAAGACCCCCCAGGCAGAGGTTATTGAAGGTGTTCCCCGACAGCACGCCACCGACTACCCCCATGGAGGCAAAGCAATCTATTTCAGTGAACTTCATCCTCATCGCTTCCATGAGTTCGAGGGTTCTATCCTGATCAAGCAGACCGTTTTTGATGTCGCGTTTCCACCAGGGATAGAGTACCTGTCCGACCCGCCCGGGCGAGAGTCCCGAGATCGCATCCTCATTCAGTACAGCGATGTGGAAGGTCCAGAGCAGTTGCAGGGCGTCGTGGAAATCCCGGGGAGGGTCAACCGCGATCCGGTCGAGTCGTTCGGCGATCTCCTGGTATTCTTTCTTCTGCTTTGCCTCTTTTTCCAGCGCGGTCAGGAAACGTGCCTCCCCGGCATAATTCTGAATCCAGGACTGGATCCCCTCCAGCATGATCCGTACCGCCCGGTAAAAGTAGAGCCGGTCCATATCGGGCTTACCGGCCACCCCGGCCACCCCTTCGTCGCAGAGCTGCAGGATCCCTCCGATGCCGTACTGCAGCGGGTAGTAGTAGTTCAGTACTTCCCGGCCCTGGGGGAGTGTATAACCCGAATCGAACATGCAGATCACCGATCGCATGATCGCCTCCTTTTCCTTGTAACCAGGGACCAGTTGCTCGTATTTGTGGCCGACGTCGTCAACCGATTTATCCTTCCACTTTTTGGCTATCTCGATCAGTACCGGCATCTCTTCCACCCGAAGGCCGAATTTCCCGGCAATAGAGATCACATTGCCAATACTCTGCGTAACATTACCCCCGCCTGTACCCATCGTGGTGAAGGT
>QYQJ01000107.1 GCA_007280875.1 Bacteroidota bacterium | reverse complement strand
CTTCTATGAATACGAAATCCCCCTCTCCTTTACCCCCTGGGGGACCAAATCGACCGATCCGGATGCCATCTGGCCGGAATCCAATGCCTTCGATATCGATCTAGATCAATTGGTCCAGGTGAAGTACCAGCGGATTATTGAAATGCGTAAACCCGGCAGCAACCTGACCCTATCGATGCCGTATTCGCAATATGATGGAAAAAACAAGATCACTGTAGTCGGTTCGCCCACCATCAGCGATGTCAGGGCTATCATGATCGGAATCCGGAACCCGAAGAAGACTACCGGTACGATCGATGATGACGGGCAAGCCAAATGTGCCGAGATCTGGGTGGATGAATTACGGTTGAGCGATTTCAATAAAAAAGGAGGATGGGCTGCTATCGCACGGGTAGCAGCCGACCTGGCCGATCTGGGCCGGATACAGCTGACCGGAAGCTACAGCAGCGCCGGCTTCGGGTCGATTGAACAGAAGACCACCGAACGGCCTATGGAGTCGGTCACCCTCCTCGGTTTTGACACCGATATCGAGTTCGGGAAATTCTTCCCTGAACGCACCGGGATCCGGATTCCGATGCATTTCGATTACTCCATGCAAAAGATCACCCCGTTGTATGATCCCCTCAATCCCGACCTCCACCTCACCGATGTGGTCAATGCCATGGACACCAAGGCTGCGAAAGATTCAGTGCGCAGCCTGGCCATCGATTATACCGAACGGAAAAACTTCAACCTGATGAACGTCCGCAAGGAGCGAACCTCCGACCGGAAGGTTCGACCTTACGACATCGAGAACTTTAACGTAAGTTATGCTTACTCGGAGACCTTTCACCACAGTCCCGATATCGAATATGAACTCAAGAAACGCTATTCCGGAGGGATCGGGTACAACTTCTCCATTTCACCTCAGCCCTTCAAACCATTCGATAAATCGAAATTTTTCTCACGCTACAAATCCCTGCAACTGATCAAGGATTTCAACATCTACTACATTCCCAAGAATTTTTCTTTCCGGACTGATATGACCCGCGAATATGATCAACGGAAATTCAGGAATAAAAGCCGGGCCATCGTCCCCATGGAGACATTTTACATCAAACAGTGGGATTGGACCAGGGTCTATGACCTGAAGTATGATTTCAGTAAATCGTTGCGTTTCACCTGGACCGCCAATGCGAGGTCTTTCATCAACGAACCTCCGGGGAAAATTGACAAATCCAACCGTGATCAGGTCTGGAATGAGATCTTCTCCATCGGAACGATGAACAATTACAACCAACAGGCCACCATCACCTGGGAAGTACCCTTCTCCAAGATCCCCCTGCTTAACTGGATCAATCTCACCGCCGGTTACCAGGCCGGTTACCGCTGGAGTGCCAGCCCGGTTTCGGTCCAGGAAAAACTCGGGAACGTGGTTGAGAACAATGTTACCTATGCACTCAACGGCGGAATGAACCTGATCAGTCTGTACAACAAGGTTCCTTACTTTAAAAAGATCAATCAGGGGAAGCAGCGATCCTTGGATAAGGGCCCCATGCCGCCGGGACGCCCGGGCCAGGATCCCCTTAAAAATAAAACCAATCTCGCCGATACCCTGAAACCTGAAAAACCGAAATTCAATGTGGGCAAATTCCTGGCGGAGGGTGTGCTGAGGATCCTGATGGGGGTTCGGAAAGTCACCTTCCAGTATACACAGGGACATGGGATCATGCTCCCGGGATTTATCCCGGAACCGGATTTTCTGGGAATCAACCTTTCACAGAATGCACCCGGACTTGGTTTTGTATTCGGGCAGCAGAAGGATATCAGGCATAAAGCGGTAGAGCGGGGATGGATGACAATGGATACCCTGATGAATTCAGCCTATGTGGTGAAGTTCAATGAGAATCTGAGCATTACGGCCAGCGTCGAACCCATCCGTGATTTCCGGATTGAGGTCAACGTCGTCAAACAACAGGGAAGCTTCTACCAGGAGTATTTCAAGGCCGACCGGAACGGAAACTTTGGTTCCTACTCCCCGCAGCTCAACGGGAACTACACCATATCGTATATCATCATTGGAACCTCTTTTACCAAGGACAACGGGGAGGAGAGTATTTCGAGGTTGTTCGAGAACCTGAAGGAATCGAGACTCCTGATTGCACAGCGGTTTGCCGCCCGGAATCCCTGGTCGCAGGGGACGGATTCACTGGGTTATCCATACGGGTACGGCCCGTCTAACCAGGAGGTGCTCTCCGTGGCCTTCCTGGCTGCGTATAAAGGACAGGATCCGGCAAAAATCGGCCTGAGCGCATTCCCAAGCATCCCGCTTCCTAACTGGAGGATCACGTACGACGGTTTATCCAAACTAAAATTCTTCAGAAAATTTCTCCGGAATCTGACGCTGTCGCATTCCTATATGGCCACTTATACGGTTGGAGGATATGTCTCCAATATCCAGTACAAAGAGGAGGACGGTTTCCCAAAAGCGGTCAACGCAGCCGGGAATTTCATCCCTGCCAGGGAAATGAATGTGATTATCATCACGGAGCAATTCTCTCCGCTCATCCGCTTTGACATGGGTTGGATCAACAGCCTGCAGACAACCTTTGAGATCCGGAAATCGAGAAACCTCTCTTTCAGCTTCGTCAATAATCAGCTGACTGAAGTCAAAAGCACTGAATATGTGGCCGGTATCGGATACCGGTTCAAGAATATCCGGCTCAACTTCTCCGGCCTCTTTGGCGGGGGACGGAAATCCCGTACCACCAGCGACCTGAACATCAAGCTGGACTTCTCCCTGCGGCAAAACAAGACCGTGCTTCGCCGGGTGGATGAAGACATCAATCAGGTATCAGCCGGTCAGCAACGCATCGCCATCAATTTTTCGGCCGACTACAACCTCAGCCCCCGGTTCAATATCCGCTTTTATTTCGACAAGGATATCATGTCGCCTTACGTCTCCAACCAATACCGCACCTCCAATACCCAGGGCGGTTTAGCGCTGCGGTTTACCCTTTCGCAATAATGAAAAAAAGATTATTTTTACCAAAATATTAAATACAAATCTCCATGAATATTCCTGACGACCTGAAGTACACAAAAGACCATGAATGGCTGAAGATTGACGGCGAAACGGCCTTTGTCGGAATCACTGACTTTGCCCAGCATGAACTGGGAGATATCGTTTTCCTTGAAGTGGAAACGGTGGGTGAAATCCTGAACCAGGGAGAGGCATTCGGGACTATCGAAGCGGTCAAGACGGTCTCCGACATGTTCATGCCTGTAGGGGGTGAGGTACTTGAATTCAACGAAGATCTTTCCTCAAAACCGGAGATCATCAATCAGGATCCGTACGATCAGGGCTGGGTTATACGGATCAGGGTGTCAAACCCTTCCGAACTGAACGAGTTGCTTTCCCCGGCCCAGTACAAAGAATTGATTCAGGTATAATTCCATTTGATCAGAAACCCCATGCTTCAATTCCTGCGAAATACCCGGTGGGCCATTTTGTGGGGGGCATTGATTTTCATCCTCACCGGGATCCCCGGTGGCATGCTTCCCAGACTCCCTTCTTACCTTGACCTGTTCCAGCCTGACAAGCTTGTACACCTGTTTGTTTTCGGGGTCTTTTTTATCCTGCTTGTTCTCAGTTTCCGGAAACCCGGCACGCCTCTGTTTGTGACCCGTCATCCCATGCTTGTTGCATTTCTGATCGCCTTCTTCATCGCTGCCACTACCGAGCTGCTCCAGGAGTTCGTGGTCCCTATGCGGACTGCCTCCTTCTGGGATTTTATTGCCAATATTGTAGGATCTCTTTTAGGACTGGTTCTTGTCAAACTAGTCGGTAAAAAAGGCCGTGTTCCATAGAAGAAAGTCAAGTATCCCGCTAAACAGATGGTGGCTCCGAACGGTTGAAAAATTCGAATACCAGTTTGGCTTTTGCTTTGCCGATCACCTCCTGAAGTTCCTCCAGCGAGGCTTCCCGGATCCGTTTCACCGATTTGAATTTCCACAGTAACTGCTGTGTGGTGGAATAACCGATTCCCGGAATGTCGGTCAGCACCGATCTTACCGTTCCTTTTTCCCGCCTTTTCCGGTGGTGGGTGATCCCGAAGCGATGGGCTTCATCCCTCATCTGCTGAATGATGCGGAGGGTTTCAGATTTCTTGTCGAGGTACATTGGAAGCGGATCATGAGGGTAGTAGATCTCTTCCAGTTTCTTGGCAATGCCGATGATGGTGATGTTCCCCGTGAGCTTCAGTTTTTTCAGGCTGCTCATAGCAGCCGAAAGTTGCCCCTTTCCTCCATCTACAATAATCAGCTGAGGAAGGCTTCGGTTCTCTTCCAGCAACCGTTTGTAGCGCCGGTAAACGATCTCCTCCATCGAGGCATAATCGTTGGGTCCCTCAACGGTTTTGATGTTGAAATGACGGTATTCGGTTTTGTCCGGTTTGGCCTGTTTGAAGCAGACCATTGCCGCAACCGGAAAATCGCCATGGATGTTTGAGTTGTCAAAACATTCAATATGTTCAGGCAATTCACTCATCCGCAGGTCTTTCCGCATAGTTTCGAGGATCCGTCGGCTTTTGTGTTCAGGGTCCACCATCTCCTTCTGTTTCTCTTTTTCCAGCTGGTAATAACGGACGTTACGCTGCGACAGCTCCAGGAGTTTTTTCTTGTCGCCGATTTTTGGGACGGTGAAGACGACTTGAGACAGCTCATATCCGGGATCGAACGGGACGATGACTTCCGGAGAGCCGCTTTCAAACCGTTCACGGATATCGGTGATGGCGATAGGAAGCAGCTCCTCATCCGGTTCATCCAGCTTTTTCTGGATCTCAATGGTGTGGACCTGGATGATAGCGCCATTCATCACCTTCATGAAATTGACGTAGGCGGTGGTGACATCGGAGATGATAGAGAAGACATCCACGTCGTTGATACCGGGATTCACCACGGTGGATTTACTCTGGTATTTCTCCAGGGCCAGGTATCTTTCCTTTACCAGGTGCGCCTTTTCGAACTCCTGCCGGGCCGCATAATCCATCATCAACTCCTTCAGCTGCCGGGTTACAACCGTAACATTCCCCTTGATGATGTTACGGATCCCCTGGACCGACAGGTCATAATCCTCCATCGATTGGAATCCCACACAGGGCCCTTTGCAGTTTCCGATATGGTATTCCAGGCAGATCTTGAATTTCCCCGCCCGGATGTTTTTGTCGGAGAGGTTCAGACTGCAGTTCCGTAGCGGAAAAAGCTGGCGGATCAGACCCAGCAGGGTGTGCATCAGGCGGACATTCGCATAGGGGCCGAAGAACTCGGAGCCGTCGCGGATCAGACTCCGGGTCGGAAAGATCCGGGGAAACGGTTCATTTTTAACGCAGATCCAGGGGAAGGTCTTGTCGTCTTTAAGCGCCACATTGTACCGGGGGCGGTACTTTTTAATCAGGTTATTTTCCAGCAGCAGAGCGTCCTGCTCGGTGCTTACCACGATGTACCTGATGTCGGCGATCTTCCGGACCAGCATCTGCACCTTGCCGCTGATGGAATTGATCTTGGAAAAGTAAGAACTCACCCGTTTTTTCAGGTCTTTCGCTTTCCCCACGTAAATGATCCGGTTTTTATCGTCCAGGAACTGATACACCCCTGGTTTGTGTGGAAGTGCCTTGACAATACCATCCAGGTGAGAAAAATATGTTGAGCGGCTGGAAGACATCCTTCGATTTACGATTAATTCGATTTTCGATTGAATTGAAGGCGAAATTAGAAATAAGAAATTAGTTCGATAGTTGTCGTACTTATTCAACATATTTCTTCGTCCCTCGTCCCACGTCTTACGTCTCACGTCTCACGTCTTACGTCCCTCGTCCCTCGTCATTCATGTTCATTCAAAAGGCTTTCCAGCCCTGGGCCGTGATCTCCACCTCTTTCCCGTCGGGAGTGATCATGAATTTCCCCTCAGCCGGTACCGTCATGTGGCCGATGATGGAGATGCCGGCGACATCCCTGATCTTTTCATAATCGCTTTGCGGAATGGTGAAAAGCAGCTCATAATCCTCACCCCCACTCAGCGCAGCCACCGACGGGATGATTTTAAATTCCATAGCGATCTCCCTGGTATGTGGATCAATAGGGATCTTCTCTTCATATATCCTGCATCCTGCATCTGATTGATTGCAAAGGTGCAATACTTCGGAAGCCAGGCCATCGGAGATATCGATCATGGAAGTGGGCCGTACCCCGATCCCCTGGAGCAGAGAACGGATATCGGTCCGCGCTTCCGGTTTCAGAAATCGACCTATCTGGTAATCGAATCCGGTGAGCTCCGGTTGCATCCCCGGGTTTGCCTGAAACACTTTCTTCTCCCGTTCCAGCAGGAGCAATCCAATGTAGGCTGACCCAAGATCCCCAGTCACACAAATGAGATCACCCGGGTGGGCTCCGCTGCGGTAAACAATCTCTTCTTTGGGGGCTGTTCCGATCACCGTCACTGAGATGATCAGTCCGGAGGTGCTGGAACTGGTATCGCCCCCCACCAGGTCGATATGGTACTTCTCACAGGCCAGCCTGATACCGGCGTAAATCTCTTCGAGTGCTTCGGCTGAAAACCAGCTGGAAACGGCGATCGAAACCGTGATTTGCTGTGGGATCCCGTTCATGGCTGCGATGTCTGATACATTGACCACCACTGCTTTGTATCCCAGGTGTTTCAGCGGGGTGTAGGTCCTATCGAAATGGATGCCCTCCACCAACAGATCCGTGGAAACGAGGCAAACCGTATGGACGGGGCATGCCCCGTCCGTGCCGGTACCAGTATCGATCACTGCCGCATCGTCGCCCACACCCATGACTGTCGTTGGATTCTTCGTTCTGAACGGAGTCGTCAGCCGGTCGATCAATCCGAATTCCCCCAATTCCTCCAGTGAAGTCAGCTTCTGCTTCGGCTCTTCCTGCTTCTTTCCTTTTTTCTCATGCATCCGCCTGGATTTTTTACAAAGGTCGGAAAAATTTGATATCGGATTATTTTTTGACTAATTTTGTCAAAACAAGATTGTTCAGAAATGGAGACATTTGGAGAACAGATTCGGAAATTACGAACAGAAAGAAAACTTCCGCTACGTGTTGTAGCAGCCAAATTGGACATCGACCAGGCTATTTTAAGCAAAATCGAAACGGGAAAGAGACAGGCTTCCCGCAAGCACGCACTGAAACTTGCGGAGTATTTCAGGGTAGATTCAAAGGATCTTCTGGTGATCTGGCTTTCGGAGAAGCTTGTGTATGAGTTGCAGGATGAGGACATAGCATTGGAAGCATTGCAGATTGCGGAGGAGAAAGTTGCTTATGGAAAGGGTACTGCAAGCGATAAGAGATCAATCATTTCCATCATTACTGACTTTCTGAAGAAAGATGGCAGGGTCTCACGAGCCTATCTGTTTGGTTCCATTGCAAGAGAAGAAGCCGGAACCACCAGTGATGTTGATCTTATGGTGACCTATTCTGATAAGGCTTCCGGCACCTTACTTGATTATGCTGACCTTAAATTCAATTTGGAAAAATTACTGAACAGAAAGGTCGATCTTGTCGAAGAGGGATATATCCAATCATTCGCATTGCCTTCTATTAATCGTGATAAGATTTTGATTTATGGATAAATACGGCTTCACTTCTAGGGAACGCCTGGAACATATCTCTGATGCCACCGGGAAAATTCTCGCCTTTTGTCAGGGGAAAAATGAATCCTCATTTTTATCTGACGATATGCTGCATAGTGGCGTATTGTATCAGTTCCTGGTTATCGGTGAGGCGATTATGTATGTCGAAACATCCATCTTAAAGAAATATCCTTATCCCTGGCATCTTCCCCGATCCTTCAGAAATTATATCGCTCATGAATACTTTGGAATCAACCTTCGGCAGGTATTCAAAACAGTCACAGATCTGCTGCCTGAGTTTAAAATACTGATAGATAAAGTGATTGAGGAGGAAAAAAAGATTAATCCGGATACGGATCGTGCGTGACCAGCACCACCCGGTTCATACACGATGATCCCTGCCTGACGATCCTGAATCCGCACCGGGAGAGAATCTCGACGGTCCGTGCGAAGGTTTTTTCGGATACGTGGAATCTGGGTTCCACGATCAGCAATCTGCCTCCTGGCTTCAGGAGTGAGTAGAGTTCCTCCAGAAACGGGGTCTTATCCGGCACTTCATGCACCATGTAGAAAGCCAGGATGAAGTCGAATGTATCCACCAACCCGATTCGGTCCTGCCGGCACACATGCAGGGTGATCCGGGTGTTCAACTCCGTATCGTGGATCTTTTCTGCTACTTTGCTCAACATCCCTTCCTGCAGGTCGGCGGCCACCACATGTCCTTCGGAGCCAGTCATCAGGGCCATCTCCCGGGTGAAAAATCCCGGGCCGCATCCGATGTCCAGGATGTTCATACCCGGTTTAATAAAAGGTGCGAGCAGTTTTCTCGGGTTTTGAAGCCATCTTCTTAAGTTTGTATCCAGTGCACCGGCAAGCTCTACCGGACATATACGTTGATCACGTGTCGTTGTCATGGTTTTTCGTATTGGAATGGCAAAAATGATACTCTTTGCGGAGAGAACGAAATAGTTTCTTGTGAATTCCGGAAAAAGCTCGTCAGAACCTTATCTTTGCCCTATGAATTTCCTCGAACTCGTTCAGAAACGTGAAAGTTGCAGGGCCTATGACCCATCACGGCCAGTGGAACAGGAGAAACTCGACCGCTGCATCGAAGCCCTTCGGCTGGCTCCTTCAGCCTGTAATGCACAACCCTGGAAACTGGTAGTGATTACCGATCCGGAACTCAAACAGGAGATTGCCAGAGCATCGGATTCAAAACTCCTTGGATTTAACCAGTTTGCCATGGATGCACCTGTATTGGTCGTGGTCGTAAGAGAGTCAGCCAACCTCACCTCCAAACTGGGCACCCTACTGAAGGATAAACCTTATCCGCTCATGGAT
>QYQJ01000009.1 GCA_007280875.1 Bacteroidota bacterium | reverse complement strand
TTATGACTCGAATTACCAGCAGAAGGGAAGGGCAGGACCTGATGTAAATCTTTATGTTGGAGCCGGTTTTGGTTCCTGCTGGGGATCCTCAGTCTCTTTTGGCTGGGGCTGGGGTTATGATCCCTGGTACTGGAATATGGGTTGGGGCTGGGGCTATCCCTACTACGGATGGGGATGGAATCCTTGGTGGTATTATCAATACCCATTCTATCCCTATTACTGGAGTCCCTATTCCTATGGATACTGGAACGGATATTACGCCGGTTACTGGGATGGATATTACGGTTATCCTTACGGATGGAACAGCTGGGATTATCCTTACAACCGGAATACTTATTACGGAAGGCGAATTCCTCTTGCTTCATCTAATGGTAATAACCTGAACGCTAGGACTATCGAGAATCCACCTTCCTCTCCAAACAATCGGGTCGTCACACCACCTGTAAATGAACGGACGGTTCTGTCAAACGAACGAACTGTCGAAACGAATCAACGTACCACTATGAACAATGAAGTCAGTTTCAGGAGAGAGAATCCCGTTCCTGCTATTGAGAGAACCACTTCTACCAGGACGGAACAGCCCAGTTCCCAGCAAAGGTATCGGTATTCCCCGACGGATCAAGAGCAACAACCGGCTTCTACTAGAAATACTTCTCAATATACCCGTCAACAACAACCGGCTCCCAAGTACATTAAACCTGAATATAAGCGTGAATCTCAAAGCACAACCAGAACACAGAACTACACCTCTCCGACATACAGGCAGCCGAAATCCAGCCAGGAATATCTCAGTCCCAGAACACAGCCATCGAGCTCAACTGTTCGTCAGCAGGAATCTAGCGGACAACCGACCTATTCCAGACCGCCGGCTTCCCAGACCCAACGGGAGAATGTGACTCCTACCCGAACACAGGACAACTCCAGTACGAATCCTACAAGAAGTTATACCCCGACCAGAACTGCCCCTCCCCGCTCGAACAGTTATTCAACCCCGTCCCGGTCCAACAGCTATTCACCACCCGTCAGATCGAACAGCAATTCTGCTCCTTCAAGATCCAGTAGCCCTTCTACTTCCTCTCCTTCCAGATCTTCTGGAAGTTCAGGAGGAGGAAGCTTTGGTGGTCGTCGTAAATAATGATCTAACCCAACTCTTAACATCTAGTGGAAATGAAAAAAATTCTGATCACCGCACTTATCCTGAGCACCTGCTGGGCTGAGCTTTCAGCCCAGACAGCTCAGGATGCTCTTCGATATTCCCGGATCTTCTATAACGGGACCTCGAGATTCATGTCTACCGCCGGTGCTTTCGGGGCTGTTGGCGCAGATTTTAGTACGCTGGCGACCAATCCGGCAGGTCTGGGTTTATACAGGAGTGCTGAGATCACATTCACTCCATATTTTTTCAGCACTTACAACTCCTCTGAGTATAACGGATACTTTTCGAAAGACTATAAACTGAATTTTGCCTTAGCAAACATCGGATATGTCTATACATTCTATACAGGAAAGCCGGGTAAAACAGGAGGAGTAAAATCCATTTCTGTAGGCTTTGGCATGAACCGTCAGAATGACTTCAATGACCGACTGTACATCCAGGGACCCAACCACACCAGTTCTCTGTTAACTTCCTTTACGAATATTCTGAATACAGGTGCCATCCTGAACCCTAATGAAATCAGAACCAATTATCCCTTTGATATCGGCCTTGCCTACGACTGCGGGCTAATTTTCTACGACAGCACGCAGGATGATTACCACTGTGATATGCCGAACGGAGGTGTGTTTCAGAATAAGGCGATCAAGACATGGGGATCGATCAATGAATTCGATATTTCACTCGCCGGCAATATCAATGACCGGGTGTACATTGGATTGACAATCGGTATCCCAAACATCAGGTATTACTACCAGAGTATCTATAAGGAAGAAGATACGGGAGATTCCATTCCCTATTTTCAATCCATGAGATATGATTACAGCTATGAGACCCATGGAACTGGTGTGAATTTCAAAGTAGGGATCATCGTAAGGCCTGCCGACTGGATTCGGATCGGAGGAGCTATCCATACCCCCACCTGGTACCCGAATATGTATGACTATTATGCCTCCAGCATGTCGGCAATCTATGATAGTGTTCTTAATTATCCAGTTCAATATTCTCCTTCAGGCATGTACGAATATCAGTTGATGACTCCATTCAGGTTTATTGGTAGTCTTGCTTTTTTCGTTGGACCGCATGGGTTAATCAGTGGGGAATATGAATTCGTTAACTACAATCAGGCCCGGTTCAGGGCTCCGGGAGATCCATTTTCAGATGTAAATTCAGCTATCACAGGTGATTACAAGGCTCCACTGAATATCAGAGTGGGAACGGAATGGAGGATCTTTATGTTCAGGGTACGAGGAGGCTTCGGGTACTATGGTTCTCCTGATAAAATAGGCAACATCGGGAACAGATATACGGTTAACGGTGGATTTGGAGTATTTATCAAGCGGTTTTTCGCTGATTTCGCCTACCAGTTCTCGCGGTCAGATGCTAAGTCTTACCTCTATGACCCGACGCTTGTAAACCCGGCAGATCTGACCATCCGGACACACTCCGTAACCGCCACGTTCGGATTCAAATTTTAATCTTTTTCTTTAATCCTGCTTAAACCGGCCTTCGCCTTCGGGCGAAGACTGTTTTGGTATTCATCATAGTCCATAGATATACACAACCGGAAGTTGGTATCAGCCGCTATATCGTTACCCTGCTCCTCATAAATCCAGCCAAGGTTTAAGGCCGCATTGGCAGCATAATAATACGGCAGGTTTCTCCCGTTAGTGATGGTCATGGAGTAATATTGTATTGCTTTCGGCAGATTTCCCAAGGCGTGATAAATCCTCCCCAGTCGATAAGTATATTCAGCGAGATCTTTTTTACTCCGGAAATAACTTCCCAGAGAAGTATTCAACAAGATTTCAAGAGCTTCTTTATAATATCCTCCATCATATAGTAAACGGGCTTTTAACAGAGGAATGGCAGGCATGATGCCTATATTGTATTCAGAATGAGCCTGCTTGTCTTCATCTACAATGGCATTGCCTTTTTTTCCGGCCAGCTCAATGGACTGCCGGTAACCAAGTGTGTCGCCCTGAAGCAGATATACCCAGGCTAGTTTCTGATAACCTGATTTGATGTAATTGATTCCTTTAAACTGGTCTATAAAAATTCGCAGGTAAATTGCCGCTGAAGTATCCAGTCGATCTAACCGGGCCAGCCCTTCAAGGTAAGAAAGAAAAGCAAACGGATAAGCGCCTTCCGGAGGAGAATAGCTGTGTAATAGCTGAATAACCTCCTCGTTTTTCCCATTCTTCATAAAAATGCTTGCCTTGGCATAGATAATAAGCGGACTTTTTCCGAATCTCTGCAGCGTAGAGTCTCGATCAAACCGGCGAATCAGGTACACAGATTCCTCTTTATCGTTCAACAGATTGATGTCTATAAAGGCAAGATAGAAGCAGACCTCAGGCTTATAAAGCGTAAAGTCGGGATTTCCCCCCGAATAGTTGAGAACCTGCTTTAATTCAGAAACACCTTGCTGTATGGTCCCGTCCAATCCGGCAAGGTTGGCTAACCACCGGTACTGGTCGGGAATAAGCCCTACGATGATATGGAGAATACCTAACCCAACCTGATTTGGAAGAAAATCGGGAAAAAGCTTTTCGTTCTCCTTCAATAAGGTGTAAGCCCTCCGGATCTCAAAGGCAGCAGTGGTGTACTCTCCAAATTTCAGTCGTACAAATGCCCATTGCAGGGTTATACCGGCTATACAGAACCGGTAATAAGGGGAATGTTTGTCTCCTTCCTCTAGTTGATTAATTCTGATCGCCTTGTTGCTCTTTAATGTGGCAAACATCACTTTATCCTCGCCCGTCAAGAGTTTGAAAAAGTCGATGTAGTTAGCCAGATATATCGGGATCAGGTTATCCAGATGGAGAAAAGCTTCCTGCTTCAGGAGATTGGAGGCATCTTGAAAATCAAAATTGAGGATCTCCTGGTAAGCTTCCCGGCAGCGCTCATTAAAAATATATTGTGAAAACAGGGAGCCGGATAAAAAAACGAAAGCGCTGATCAGGAAAAAACGACTCCTGCGCAGCGCTCCGGTCTTTATTTTATTGCAGACCATTATTTTACATAGTTGACAATTCCATCATCAACCAGAATCCTTCCGCAATATTCACATACGATAATCTTTTTATGCATTCTGATATCCAGCTGATGTTGTGGGGGTATTTTATTGAAACAGCCGCCACAGGCATCACGTTCAATCTGCACGACAGCAAGCCCATTTCTGGCATTTTTCCGGATCCGTGTATAGGCTGCCAGAAGCCTTTCTTCAATGAATTCCTGATTCTTTTCGGAGCTTAAGATCAGCTCATTCTCCTCCTTCTCCGTCTCGGCAATTATATCGTCCAGTTCACCCTTCTTTATTTCAAGATCGCCTCTTCGCTCTTCTAACACATTCTGAAGCCGCTCAATCTCCTGCTTTTTAACCTCCAGTGTCCCCTGAAATTCCTTGATTCGTTTTTCAGAAAGCTGAATTTCCAGATTCTGGAACTCGATCTCTTTCGAAAGCGAGTCGTATTCCCGGTTGTTCCGGACATTCATCTGCTGCTCTTCATAGCGCTTGATCAATGTCTGGCTCTCTTTGATAGCATTCTTTTTCTCCAATACAGACTTCTCCAGTTGAACGGTTTCCTGAATATAATTATCCACACGGGTTTCCAGACCGGCGATCTCATCTTCCAGATCCTGAACTTCAAGGGGCAGCTCTCCACGAATTATTCTGATTTTATCAACCTGAGAATCAATCTGTTGGAGATTATACAGTGCCACCAATTTCTGTTCATTCGAATATTCCAGTTTTTCGTCCGGTGCCTCTCTCTTCATTTTCTCTTCCAACACAACGGTTTCCTGCACCATTCCCTGCTCCTTCTCCTCTCCCTTTTTGACATCCTGCTTGGGCTCACTTTTCGCCTTCGGTGCCACTTTCTTTTTTAGTTTCGACGGTTCAGAAGTTGCAATGGGTGTACTTGTCTTTTTCGCCATAATTCAGTTCTTAAAAATATTTAACCGGATTTATCTCACGCTCGGAAATGAGGACCGCAAAGTTAGGAAATTTTTCAATTAGTAGCGCTCTCAGGATCTCTTTCACAAACTGTTCACTTTCAAAATGTCCAATATCGGCCAGAAGCAAATGACCGGGAGCGGCCTGAAAATCATGGTATTTGAGGTCTCCGGTCAGGTATGCATCAACGCCAATTCTACCGACATCGCGGATAAGAAAAGCCCCGGCTCCACTGCAGATAGCCACTTTTCGAATCGGGTTTCCATGTGTTCCTGTATGACGGATAAGGGTCAATCCGAATACCTGTTTAACTTGCCGGAGAAACTCATCAGGAAGAAGTGGCTCAGTCAGGTGTCCGAAGATTCCTGCACCAGCCTGATGAAAGAGGTTGTTAACCGGATAGATATCATAGGCAACCTCTTCGTATGGATGGTTCGCCAGTAACGCAGCAATTAACCTGCTTTCAATGTATACCGGAAAAACAACCTCGATCCGTGTTTCTTCTTCAAAATGGATGGTATGTTTCTTCCCGACAAATGGATTCGCCTTTTCAGAAGCCCGGAAACTGCCCTGCCCCTGTGCATTGAAACTGCAGCAATCATAATTTCCAATATGGCCGGCTCCGGCCCCAAACAATGCATCCCTGACCTTGTTTGCATGTTCCGTTGGGCAAAATGTTACCAGCTTTTTCAAATAGCCTTGTTTCGGTTGAAGTATCCTGATCTCCTTCAAGCCAATCCTACGACCTAAAAAATGATTCAGGCTTTCTGCTCTGTTATCAACGTTCGTATGCATTGCGATGACAGCCAATCCATGCTGCATGGCTAACCGGATAAGCGGATATTCAGGCATCATGGGAGTGATTCTGAGGATACCCTTGAAGAGAAAGGGATGGTGTGAAATGATTACATTGCAGTTAAGTGCCAGGGCTTCTTCAAGTACTTCCGAAGTAGCATCAAGGCTAACCATTATTCCGGTGACCTCCATCTCAGGATCTCCGATGATCAGTCCGGAATTATCCCACTCTTCCTGAAAAGAAAAGGGGGCCCAGGATTCCAGAACATCAATGATTTTTTTCAGTTTCATCTGTTGTACATACTTCTCGGTCCAAAGGTACTTAAAGGAGGACTGAATTCCAATTTGGCTGGATTGTTGGTAAAATGTTCAAAACCCTGTTAATAAAAAACAAGGATGAATGTTGGGAATCCATAAAAAAAGTCAAACCTTTGATAAATGAAATCCGCTTTGATTTTTATTGTCGATAAAAACCCTATTCACAGCAGCCTTCTTAAATACCATCTGACCATTCAGCGATTTTCAAATGTTCAGTTGTACCATTCGGCGGAGGAGTGTTTGTATCGCCTCCGAAAGCATGTTGTCCCACAATACCTGATTGCCGATTATGATCTTGCCGATCAAAACGGGTTCGACTTCTTGCGAATGGTAAAAAAACTGAGCCCGTCGACTGAGGTACTTTTTTTTTCCACACTTGACGATCCCATTCTTGCCGTGCAACTTATCGATTCAGGAGCCACTGATTATATCATGAAAACAAGTCGGATGGATTATGGGATATCAGATCTGGTGAAGAACCTGGAATTTCTACAACGCAAGAAGGTGCCTGGCAGATAAGGTCTCTCCGGCCAAATGTTATGGGCATTGCCTAACAAATTTATTTGATACTTTAAAATTTGTTTGTAACTTACGCCACTTCCCGGGCGAATATGAAGTTTTATCAGTTGTTGTTGCTTCCTTTTTCATTCCTGTACGGATTGTGTATGATGATTCGTAACGGGTTGTTTGATTGTGGCTGGTTGTCCTCTCGAAGGTTTGAAATACCCCTGATCTCTGTCGGCAACCTTTCCTATGGAGGGACAGGTAAAACTCCTCATATTGAGTACATTATCAATCTCCTCAGGGAACGGTTTCTCGTGGCCACCTTAAGCCGAGGATATGGCAGATCAAGCGAAGGGTTTATCCTTGCTTCGAAACGCTCTGCTTATAAATATATCGGCGACGAACCGCTCCAATATGCAAAAAAGTATGATGACATCAAGGTTGCCGTTAATGAAGACCGGGCAAGCGGGATTGATGAACTGGAAATCCGATTCCCAAAACTGGATGTCATTTTGATCGATGATGCATTTCAGCACAGGTACGTGAAGCCTGGATTATCCATTCTGCTTACCGATTTTCATAGATTATACACGGATGATTATGTACTCCCCTCCGGTACTCTGCGGGAATTCCCCTGTGGGGCAAAACGAGCAAACATCATCGTAGTTACAAAAACACCAAAAATTTTTTCTCCTATTTCTCGCAGGCGAATTATAGCAGAGTTGAAACCAAGAAAGAGCCAGCAGGTTTACTTCTCGTACATCAAATACTGTGACCCGGTCCAGGTCACCCCTTCCTCTACCTCTCTGTCTCCCTTCAGCTGTTCAATCATGATGCTTTTCACCGGTATAGCCAATGATTATCCCATCAGGGAATATCTGAAACGACATTGCCGTGAACTCGAAGTACTTAAATTCCCTGACCACCATCCTTATACGCTCGAAGATCTGAAGATAATTAAAGCCAGATTTGACGATCTTCCAACCCGAAAAAAAGTGATTATGACGACCGAAAAAGATATGATGCGGATAAAAACCCCGGAACTCAGTTCTTTTATCAAACGGTTACCTTTATTCTATCTTCCTATTGAAGTGGAGTTTCATGGACCTGACAAAGATCATTTCGATCAAACTATCCTGAGCTATGTTGAAAAAAATACTCGAAACCGGCTGAATACAGGTATTTCCGGATGATCGGTGCTACTGCGATAGGGATGTCTACTGTGCCCGGTAAGATCGTCGAAATTACCCACCAGGATATCATCGATGCAGAGAACCTGTCAGAACCTTTAGTTTCCACCTGTCGCCCACTTTGTATTTTCTCAGGGATTGCGAGAACCAAAGTCCTCCGATTCCGCTTAACCCAGCTCCGATAGTAATAAAAAGCGGGTCAAGCACCGGCTGGTTATGGAGGGCATTATTCACCGACGTGATTCCAATCAGCAACCCACCTGCCAGCATCAACAACGCTCCGTTTCTCTTTCTGTTCCGGTAATAACGTTCAACCAGGTGTATATCATCCAGCAGGATCCGGAAGTCGCCCCTGACTACAATGGCAGAATCCTCCAGCCGGATGATATAATCATGGACAGGCAATGCATCTTTTTTAGTGACTAGGCTGATCAGATCGCCCTCCTGGTAAGAAAACCACCTCCTTTTTCCGGTTTTTTCCAGGACAAGGAGGTCCTGAGCAAATCCGGACAGGCAGGTGACAACTATCAAACCGATATAAAAAGATCTCACAGGAGTAAAACAGGATGCCAAATTAAGCATTTCTAGGATACGTCCGGTTATCCCGGAATCAGTAACTTTGCGCCGGTTTATGAATCGCCTGGTTCCCATCGGTTTTATTATATTTTTCCTGTTCGGATGTGCACAGGATAGATCCCAAATAAATCCCGACCAACTTCCTGTTGGGCCGTCGAACTATAGAGGAGACCTTGCCCGGTCACCGCATCCCATGACCTATATTCTGAAGTCTGACATAGTTCCGGTTTCGACAATGAATCCGCATTACGACCCGGCTCTGATCGGTTATCTGCCCCGGCATGTCATTCGCAGAAACCCGGACTACCTCTTTGAGTTACCAAGGTTTCATTCCCTGTATCCTGATCTGGATCTGCATGAACCTGTCAGCAGAAAGTTCCTGATTGCTTACATGGAGCAGAGACCCTATCCCTCCATGATCACGTTGAGTCCGGAACGCTATTTTCACCTACAGCTTGATAACGATATTTTTAATTATACCGACAGGTTTTACACGAACGGGATCCAGTTTTGCCTGATCGCACCCGGGTTAAGACAGAATCCCCTTTCTGCCGTTTTGATTCCCTACTGGGACAGGGGTATCAACTACTATGGACTCACGCTGGTCCAGAATATGTACACCCCATCCACCACAAAGATCGGAGGCATCCTGGTTGGTGACCGACCCTATGCAGCGTATTTATATGTTGGAAGCAGCAAGATCACCAACGATGCGCGGAACAGGGTCAGGTTGACCAGTGAGCTTCAGGTTGGAATTCTGGGCCCCTCTTCGCTGGGTGAATACGTTCAACGTACGTTCCATAATGCGGTTCCTTCCAATAATGAACCTCTCGGCTGGGAATTTCAGATCCAAAATGATCTGCTGCTGAACTACATGGTACGCATCGAAAAGGGAATCGTGGTCATCCCCGGATTGGATTTACTGATTTATGGATCGGGTTCCCTGGGAACAGTGTATACAAACCTCTGTGGCGGAACTTTCATTCGGACCGGATGGTTCAACTCCTATTTCATGAACCTTTTTTTTTCGAAGAGGTCCCTTAACCGGTTACGCAATGCCCGTAATTTCCAGTTTTATCTTTTTGCAGACTTCAGCGGGAAAGCAGTAGGTTACGATGCCACACTCCAGGGGGGAGTGTTTAACAGAAGCAGTCCTTATACCATTTCATCAGATCATCTCAACCGTCTCATGTTTATCGGTTCTGCGGGGATTATCGTATCATACGGTGGCTTCCAGCTGAAAGGGGAGCAGTTTCTGCAGAGCCCGGAGTTTCTCAATGGCTGGTGGCATAAATGGTTGAGCATTGGTTTGACCTTCAGTTTCTAATGTTGAAAACTTTAATGAGAAAATTCTGAAGAATTCTCTTGTGGAAGTTTTACTTTTGACCTATGGAAGAGTTGAAACATGACAGCCCTGACCCTTTGGGCCAGGATAAAAAGCAACTGCAGGAAAATCAACGCGTTGGAAGGAAACGGGTAAAGAAGAGCGCGGTGTCAGATATGTTTATCGAGCATGGGAAAATACCTCCACAGGCAATTGACCTGGAAGAGGCCGTACTGGGTGCCATGATGCTGGAGAAGGATCCGCTCACGGAGGTAATTGAGATCCTGCAACCGGAGATCTTTTACAAAGAGGCTCATCAAATCATTTTTGCAACCATCCAAAAATTGTTTGCAAGTACCGAACCCGTTGATATCCTAACGGTCACGGAAGCCCTTCGGAAAAGCGGGGAACTGGACTTGGTTGGTGGACCCTATTACATCACGATGCTGACTAACCGGGTCGCATCGGCTGCCAACATCGAATACCATGCCCACATTCTGCTGCAGAAATATATCCAGCGGGAGTTGATCCGTATCTCTTCCGAAATCATCAAAGATGCATACGAAGATACCACGGACGTATTTGACCTGCTCGATAAAGCCGAAAACAACCTTTTCTTTATCAGCGAGAACAGCCTTCGCAGGACCTACCGATCTATGCAATCCATTGTGAAAGAGGCCATCCAGGAGATTGCTGCCGGTCAGAAACACGAAGGTCATCTGCGCGGGGTAGGATCAGGTTTTACCGAACTCGACCGGGTTACCGGCGGGTGGCAACGATCCGATTTGGTTATTCTCGCTTCACGGCCCGGGATGGGGAAGACTGCTTTTGCCCTGACCATGGCCCGTAATGCGGCAGTGGAATTTCACAAGCCCGTAGC
>QYQJ01000012.1 GCA_007280875.1 Bacteroidota bacterium | reverse complement strand
CTTTATCCCCGCTCCGGGTATCGTAACACTGTGCCAGGTTAATCTTGGCGTTAAATTCCATGGCAAAGGATGGAGTACGCTTGATCACTGCTTTGTACTTTTCGGCTGCGGCGCCGTAATCCCCATCCCGCTGATAGATCTGCCCCAGGATAAATAAACACCGGGTCTCCATCTCCCGTCCCGGATTCAACTCAATGGCCCGTTGCAGGTAGGGGACGGCTGCATCGTACTTTTGCTGTAAAATGTTGAATTGAGCATAAGCCAGGTTAAGAGGCATGTCAAATTTTTCTGGCGCTTCGCCCAGATTGACCTTATTTTGAAGCATGTCCAGCATCGGCTCGGCACGCTTGAAATCCTTCATCTGAATATTCGACATCGACAACCAGAGCATGGCTTCGTATTTGATGTCGTTGTTGTTATATGTTTTGATGATGAACTCAAAGGTCCGGCGGGCCATGCCATAATCCTGCTTGTAGTAATAGGATTTTCCGATCAGCAGATACGCATCGTCGATCCATTTGACATACTCCTTCCGGTTAAAGACCATCGAGTGTTTCTGGATGGCTTTCGAAGCTTTGGTAATGCCGATGTCGGCATACTGGACGATGGCAGTGGTGTTGCTTTTATCTCCATAATTATAGACCGGCAGGATGAGCAAGTAGTTATCCGTAATTGTATGCTGGTAATCCTTGACCCCCTGGCGTAACTGATCCATTCCGTTCCAGTAAACATTGTAATGCGAGGTCAGGTTGTGGTAGGCCCGGCGCGTAAACGTGTTCTTTTTTGTCGAGCATCCGCTACTGATGATCAACCCGGCCATTATGGAAACGAAGGCTCCCCACAGGTATAATTTCTTTACATTCACAGAGTCAATATCGTGTATGGATATAACTAAAATTTCACAAAAATATTATATTTTCCGATATTTGCAGCCCAAATCCTGAAGCGGGAAGAGTCGGATGGCGAAAACAACTGGTCAAACGAAAAAGGTCAAATGGTATACCAAGCTGAAGTGGAAATACCGGCTGGTGATCATGCATGACGAAACACTGGAGGAGCGGTTAACCTTCCGCCTCACCCGGTTGAATGTCTTTATCGCCCTGGGCACCCTTGCGATCATCCTGATCTTCCTTACCACGGTACTGATCGCCTTCACCCCCCTGAGGGAGTACATCCCCGGATATACCAACGTTAATCTTCAAAAGGATCTATACGAATTACAGCTCAAGACCGATTCCATCGAAAAGGACCTGATACGTAAAGACCTGTTTATCTTCAACCTGAAACGGATCATCAGTGGAGAAGAACTGGTGGATGACCTTTCCCTGCCAAAAGATACCACTACGCGGTACACCGATATCCGACTCACGCGATCACAGGAAGATTCGCTTATGCGTGTCGAGATCGAAAACCAGAGCAAATACAGTCTTTATCGTATTGAATCGGCCGAAATGGCAAACCAGCGGAATATATCCTTGGGGAACCTGCTCTTTTTTGTGCCGATCAAAGGGGTAATCACCAATGAGTTTGATCCTGACAAACAACATTTCGGAATCGACATCGTTTCGAAAAAGGATGAAGCGATCAAATCGGTCCTCGACGGCATCGTGATCATCAGTTCCTGGACCGTAGAAACCGGTTATGTGATTGTAATCCAACATCCCCAGGGAATCGTTTCCATATACAAACACAATTCAGCCCTGTTGAAACGGGTCGGAGATCTGGTGAAAGCAGGGGAGGCTATCGCCATTATCGGAGAATCCGGAGAGCTGACCAGCGGCCCTCACCTCCATTTCGAGTTGTGGAGCCAGGGAGCACCCGTAAATCCAAAAGATTTTATTTCGTTCTAAATCAGGCATGCAGGAAGAGTGAAAAAACAGGTGACCATACTTGGATCGACGGGTTCTATCGGGAAGCAGGCACTGGATGTGGTGCGGAACCACCCGGAACGTTTTGGCATAGAGGTACTGTCGGCTCAGAATAATTGTGACCTGTTGATCAACCAGGCCGTTGAATTCAAACCCAATGCTGTGGTGATTGGCAATCCGGAGTACTATCAGCGGCTTCGGGACGAACTGAAACACCTCCCGGTGAAGGTATTTGCCGGCCAGGATGCCATTGCCCAGATCGTGGAAATGGAGGGACCCGATATCATTCTGAATGCGCTGGTGGGATTTGCCGGGATGATTCCGACTTACCAGGCCGTGAAATCAGGTAAACCGGTGGCACTGGCCAACAAGGAATCACTGGTGATTGCCGGCGAACTGATCATGGCTGAAGCGATCAGGAACCACACCCCGATCATCCCGGTTGATTCGGAGCATTCAGCTATCTTTCAGTGCCTGGTCGGAGAAACTATGCGGAGTGTGGAGAAGATCTACCTGACGGCATCGGGCGGGCCATTCCGCGGAAAAAGCCGGATCGAAGTGGAGCAGGCCGGTATCCTGGAGGCCCTGAACCATCCCAACTGGACCATGGGGAGCAAGATCACCATCGACTCTGCCACCATGATGAACAAAGGGCTGGAGGTAATTGAAGCACACTGGCTGTTTGGATTAAGTCCGGAGCAGATTGAAGTGGTGATCCATCCCCAGTCAGTAATCCACTCTATCGTCCAGTTTGCTGATGGCTCGATGAAAGCGCAGCTTGGAGTCCCCGACATGCGCCTTCCCATTCTTTATGCCCTGGGATTCCCCGAACGGATCCCGGCCGATCTGCCCCGGCTGAACTTCGCCGACTATCCCATGCTGACCTTTGAACAACCCGACCGGGAGCTGTTTCGTAATCTGCCGCTGGCCTACCGGACTCTGGAAGCCGGAGGGAATGCCTCCTGCATCCTGAATGCCGCCAATGAAACAGCCGTCCAGGCATTTCTGGATGGACGGATTCCGTTCATGGGGATACCCTCGGTCATAGAACTGTGCCTGGAATCTATCCCGCATCTCCGACAACCCGGTCTGAATGACTTACTGACCACCCATTATCAAACTACTGAAAAAGCAATCCAAATCATATCTGAACAATCATGGAAATCCTGATCAAGACACTCCAGTTTCTGCTTGCCATATCCATTCTGGTAATTTTTCATGAACTGGGCCATTTCATTGCTGCCCGGATCTTTAAAACCAGGGTCGAAAAGTTCTTTCTCTTTTTTAATCCATGGTTTTCCCTGTTCAAGTTCAAACGGGGCGATACGGAATATGGTCTGGGCTGGCTTCCCCTTGGCGGGTATGTCAAGATCTCCGGGATGATCGATGAGTCGATGGACAAAGAACAATTAAAGCAACCACCCCAGCCCTGGGAATTCCGTTCCAAACCGGCCTGGCAACGGCTTATTATGATGCTGGCCGGCGTATTCGTGAACCTGCTCCTGGCTATAGCAATCTACATCGTAATGCTCTCGGTATGGGGTTATCAGTACCTCCCCACTTCCGAAGTCAAATATGGGATTACGGTCGATTCCATTGGCTATGAAATAGGATTACGGAACGGGGACAAGATCCTGTCAGTTGATCATATCATGGTGGAAGATTTTGCCGATATTCCCAAAACGATCATCCTGGAAGAGGCAACCGCGATCCAGGTGATCCGTGATGGAGAACCGTTTGAAGTGATCATCCCGGAAGGATCTATTGCGAAGCTGATCAAACACAAGACCCCCGAATTTATCTCTGTCAGGATTCCCTTTGTAACAGCTGAATTTACAGATGATTCGGAAGGGAAAAAAGCGGGGATCCGGGTAGCTGATCAGATCATCGGGATCAACGACAGCCTGATGCTCTATTTTGACCAGTTCCGGGCCGAGGTGCAGCGACATAAGAGTGAAATGATCCGGGTTACCCTCCTGCGCAATGGCGATACCCTGGTGATCCCGGTGCAGGTCCCGGCCGGCGGGCTGCTGGGTATCTATCCGAAACCACCCGCAGAATTTCTGACTTTCAGGGAGAAGAACTACAACCTCATTACAGCGATACCGGCCGGTGTTGTCAGAGCCTATGAAGGGACCGGGAACTACATCAAGTCAATCAAACTGCTCTTCTCGCAGGAGAAAGCCTATGAGTCGGTGGGGGGATTCATCGCCATCGGGAACTTTTTCCCGGCTATATGGGATTGGCAGGCCTTCTGGTCCATGACCGCCTTTCTTTCAATTATGCTGGCGGTATTGAATGTACTGCCTATCCCGGCGCTGGATGGGGGGCATGTCCTTTTTCTGCTCTATGAGATTGTTTTCCGCCGGAAGCCGAGCGATAAGTTCCTTGAATACGCCCAGGTGGTCGGCATGGTCATTCTCTTCGGAATCCTGATCTGGGCCAACGCCAATGATATCATCAAACTGTTCAGATAGGGGAGCCGGAATGTTTCAGCGACATTAATCGGATAACTTTTCGTTCAGCGACCGGAATCCCTCGCCAAGGATCTCCGTAGCATCGATCACGGTCATGAATGCCCGGGGATCGATCTGATGGATATACTCTTGCAGCAGTGCCAGTTCCCTGCGGCTGACCACCGTAAAGATGATCTTCCGCTCGGCCATATTGTACATCCCCTTTCCGTCAATATAGGTGCCGCCCCGGTTCAGGTTGTTGATGATCTTGTCGCGGATCTCCTCGTGCCTGTCGGAGATGATGAAGAGACTTTTATCATAACTCAGACCCTCCAGTACGATGTCGATCACCTTGCCGGCAATGAAGATCACGATCCAGGAGTAGAGCGGGATCTTCCAGTCCTGGAAGACCGCCAGACCAAACAGGACTATGAAGGAGTCGATCAGGATTATCAACTGGCCCAGCGGGATCTTGGTATACTTGTTAAGGATCATCGCAATGATGTCGGATCCGCCGGAGGTGGCTTTCGACTTGAAAATAAGTCCCAGTCCGAGGCCGATCAGGACTCCTCCGAAGATGGAGGACAAGAGCGCGTCTCCCTGGACCAGAGGCTCGTAGCCCCAGAAATAGGTCAGGGTATCCGTAAAAACGGCTGTCAAAGAAAAACCCAGCACCGTTTTGAAACCGAACCGGGGTCCCAATATTTTCAGTCCGATCAGCGTTAATGGAATATCAAAGCATAACGCCATGAGTCCTACCGGGGTTCCGAACAGGTAGTGCAACACGATCGAGATCCCGTAAACACCGCCTGGAACGATCCGGTAAGGAGTAATGAAAAGGACAAAGCCGGTAGCCAGGATGAAGGAGCCGATGATGATCAGACTATAACTGAGAAACCACTTTCTGGAAAACGGTTTCTCTTTCATTAGAAAAAATGCCATGACGAATCAATTTACGATCTACGATTTTCGATTTACGATTGAAGGAAACGGACCGCAAAGTTATTTTTTTGTAGTAAATTTGAGAGAATCATTGCGATTGGATTATTTTTGTACTTTTATGTGCTTTTTTATCTGCCCTAACAACAAGGACTAATTTGAGAAGAGGTACCACCCCATATAAAAGCAAGCAGCACATATATCTGTCCGTTGTGCGGATTGTTATTCCCCTTGTTTTCTTACTGCTTGATATGGGGTTAGTTGTTAGGGCACAGCAGCTTCCTGTTCTGACCCAGTACATGTTCAACCAGATGGCGTTCAATCCTGCATATGCCGGCAGCAATGGAGGAATTTGTGTCAACGGACTGCTTCGCGAACAATGGATAGGCTTCAAGGACAACGATGGGAACCGGATTTTGCCGGAAACCATACTCCTGACCGTGGATGCCCCGCTCAGGGTTTTACATGGCGCACTGGGAGGCAGCATCACAATGGACCGGATAGGCTATTTTCAGAACATCGGTGTCCAGGTCGGTTATGCCTTCCGGATGGACCTTGGGGCCGGTGAATTCGCGGCTGGGATCCAGGCGCACATCATCAATTACCGAATCGATTTTTCCAAATTTGAAGGGCACATCATTGATCCCGGTGATCCCGTTTTTCAGGAAAACAATGAAAAAAGCGATCTGGCCATTGATGCCGACCTGGGAATCTATTACGAAGTCCCGGAAAAGTATTATATCGGCTTTTCAGCAGGACAATTGTTTCAGTCGAAAGCCCGGAACACTTCACTGCAGCAAAGGCGGACCTATTATTTGACCGGTGGGTATAACTGGATGATCCCGAACTATCCGAATTTTGAGCTGAAACCTTCAGCCCTGCTCGTCTATGACGGAGGGGCGTTCGGAGCCAGCATTTCGGCTCTCGTTGCATATAAAAAGAGGTTCTGGGGGGGGCTGGAGGGCCGGTTTTACCCTTACGACAATGTAGTGGCGATTCTGGCCGGTGCCAACATCAAGAGTTTTCGCATAGGCCTGTCCTACGACGTCAGCCTCTCTTCTATGAACCGCTTCAGTAACGGAAGCGTGGAAGTGATGCTGGGATATTGTTTCAAAATCGAAGTGGAGAAATACAGGAAACGATATAAAAACACACGATTCTTGTAACATAATTTGTTATCTTTGCCGTTTTATTTTAAATTTTGAGTTGAAATAAATACTAAAACCCAATACGCAGCGTTAATTTTCATCATTTCTAATCAGCCAAAAAATGAAAAGACTGCTCATCTATCTCGCCCTGCTCCTTTTCCTGGGAAGTTGCGGAAACTCAGGCAATGGAGAGCTCACCGGGGTGAAGAACCGAAAACGTTACTATCAGCCTGATCCCTTTGGCATGGTTTACATCCCAATGGGCAGCTACACCATGGGTATTGGCGACGAAGATGTCCTCTATACGCAAATCAACAACGCCAAGACGGTAACAGTCCAGTCCTTCTATATGGATCAGACCGAGATTACCAACAACGAATACCGGCAGTTTGTATATTGGGTAAGGGATTCCATTGCCCGTCGGATTCTGGGTGAGGTGCAACCCGATCTCTTTTTGGTCTCGGAAAATAAAAAAACCGGCGAAGTGTACGATCCCCCTTTCATTAACTGGGACACGAAGCTGGAATGGAACTCCGAGGAACAGGATGTGCGGGATGCATTGGCTGATATGTATCTTCCAGACGAAGAGAGGTATTTCAGGAGAAAAGAGATCGACACACGCAAGCTCTATTTTGAATATTATTTTGTCGACCTGAAGGCTGCTGCAGCAAAAGATTTTTCAGCAGGTGGAGACGTAAAGGATGCCGGTCTGGCCAACCGTCCGCAAGGGTTGAAAGACCGTTCGGTCTACGTCCGGAAAGAGGTAATTAACGTGTACCCAGACACCCTTTGCTGGATCCACGATTATGTTTACTCGTTTAACGATCCGATGACCGAAAAGTATTTCTGGCATCCGGCTTACGACAACTATCCGGTGGTTGGGGTCAGTTGGAAGCAGGCCAAAGCATTTTGCATCTGGAGAACCCAGATGAAGAACAGTTTCCTGTATGGAAAGAAAGGAGAAACGGCCATCAGCGATTTCCGTCTGCCTTCCGAAGCTGAATGGGAATGGGCAGCCCGCGGTGGCTATGACGGAAACCCTTATCCCTGGGGCGGGCCGTATACGCGGAACGACAAAGGATGTTTTTTAGCGAACTTCAAGCCACTACGGGGTGATTATATTGACGATGGAGGGGCCCAGACGGTGATCGTGGCCCACTATCCCGCCAATGATTTCGGACTCTATGATATGTCGGGGAATGTTGCCGAATGGACCAACTCCGCCTTTCATCCCTCTTCCTACAATTTTGCCTGGGACCTGAATCCCGACTACCAGTACAACGCGAAAGATACCGATCCCCCGGCCCTGAAACGGAAGGTGATTCGCGGTGGCTCCTGGAAGGATGTGGCTTATTACCTGCGAGTTTCATCCCGTGCTTACGAATACCAGGACACGGCAAAATGCTATGTCGGATTCCGGTGCGTGCAGAACTTCCTGGGACGCCAGAAGGATGACAATCCTGCCCGTGCTTCAAAAGTTTATAAATAACCATGGTCTAACCAACTTCATTAATTTAGAAACAAAATGGGTTTATTTCAATTTGCAAGAACAAGAGTCTACCGCAACTTCATGTCAAAACTGTATGGTTGGGGAGCATCCGTTGTAATTATTGGACCCTTATTCAAGATCAATCATTATCAGGGAGCCGACATTATGCTGATCATCGGACTGGGTTGCGAGTCAATCATTTTCTTCTTTTCAGCGTTCGAAACACCTCATGTAGAACCTGACTGGAGTCTTGTATACCCTCAACTGGCAGGGATCTATCATGGAACAGCGGAGGGAGGAGCCCCCACCGGTACCGTCACCGAACAGCTGGACAACATGCTGGAGAAAGCAAAAATAGGACCGGAGCTGATCGAGAGCCTGGGAACAGGATTGCGAAACCTGACGAATACAACGTCGCAGCTATCCAATGTGAGCAATGCGGCCCTGGCCAACGACCAGTATGTAAACACCCTGAAGAAAGCCACAGAATCGGTTTCTGAACTATCGGCATCCTATAACAAAACTGCAACCAGCCTGAATGAGGCAGCGAGCGTTTCTGAAGAGCAGGTCGTAAACATGAAGTCTGCTTCTGATAACGCTGCCAACCTCTCCGGTGTCTATGCCCGGGTCGCTCAATCCCTGAACGAAGAGGCAACCCTCAACCAGGAGTTGATAGCCAGTCTGACCGACATCACCGCGAGTTCGAACAGGTTCGTGGAGAAATATAACGAATCTGCCGAAATCCTTTCGAAAACAACGGAAGCGTTAAGCCACACCGCCACCCACGGAGAGAACTACAACACGCAGTTGCAAAAGATCTCCAGCAATCTTTCGGCGCTCAATGCCATGTACGAACTCAACCTGCAGAACTCGAACGTACAGATGGAGCATACCAACCGGTTAAACCAGGTTCTCGAGCAACTGGTGGTGAACATGAATGAATCCAGCGTAAATTCTGGGCACTATAAAAATAACCTGGTCGCTCTCAATACCGCCGTTGAAGAGCAATTACAGGCCACTACCAAACAGGTGGATGCCACCGGGCAAATGCACGACACCATTTCCCGCTTCCTTACCAACCTGAACGAATCGGTGGAACGCACCGGCAAATTCAAGGAGGAGGTGAACATGCTGGCGCAGAACATTGCCACCCTGAACAAGGTGTACGGCAATATGCTGTCGGCCATGAATGTCAACCTCAACAAATAGGCATGTGCGAAACATTCCAGAGATTCACATAAAAAACGAAGAGATTAATGGCTGGATATAAGGAAACACCGAGACAAAAATTGATCGGGATGCTGTATTTGGTTCTGACAGCGCTCCTGGCATTGAATGTCTCGAAAGAGATTCTGGATGCATTCATTGTTGTCAACGAAACGATGGAAACTACGAATGAAAATTTTTCCCAGAAGGTGGATGCATCGTACAGCAAGTTCAAGCAACAGTACCAGATAGCTCCTGAAAAGGTAGGCCCCAACTGGATTAAGGCGCAGGAAGCGCATCGGTTGTCGGATGAGTTAATTGCCTATATTGATACCCTGAAGTTCGAAGTAATCAGAAAAACAGAGCGATTACAAACCATTCAGGAAGCAGGAAATCTGAAACTTGCTAATTTAGCACGAAAAGACAACTACGATACCCCCACACAATTTTTCATCGGTCAGTCGCAAGATGGAACAGACTGTCGTGCCGCAGAACTTCGCTCACGGATTGAAGCTTATCGTGAGCAGATGTTGGACCTGGTAGAGCCGAAGTACCGGCCGGTTATTAAGATCGGACTGGAAACTGAAGGTCCTTACTATGATGCCAACGGTGTTAAGCAGAACTGGCAGATGCATAATTTTTACCGCACCATTCTGGCCGCCACAGTCACCATATTAAATGAGTTGAAAGCGGAAGTGTTTAATGCAGAATTTGATGTGGTAAATAATCTATACGCATCCGTTACAGCGGAAGACTGGAAATTTGATGAGATCAAGGCCAGGGTGATCCCCAAAAGCAATTATGTTTTCTTAGGCGAAGAGTACCAGGCAGAGATCCTGGTCGCTGCGTATGATACAAAGCAGAATCCGAATGTCAGATACCTGTTCGGGGCTGATACGCTGACTCAGGCTAACTATCGTTTGGCCACGCCACTGGAAGGATCAAGAGGAATTGTAACCCTCAAACTCCCAGCTACTTCCGAAGGATTAAAGCGGTTTGCAGGTATCATCAAAATTATCAGCCCCCTGGGCGACACGATGTCATTCCATTTCAAAGACGAATACATCGTGGCCAAACCAGCGCTGACCATCTCGCCTATGAAGATGAATGTCTTTTATATTGGCGTGGAGAACCCGGTTTCGATCTCCGTTCCGGGAGGCCCCGAACGGATCATGCCCTCCATTACAGAGGGGAAAATAAAGGCCGATGGAGATAACTGGAT
>QYQJ01000133.1 GCA_007280875.1 Bacteroidota bacterium | reverse complement strand
TGAGTTTGGCTATGGAATCGCTCACATCGGAGAAGTTCTCCAGGATGTTTGTGATCTTGTCATTGTTCTTCTTCAGGTTGGAGCTAATCGATTCGATGTTGATGATGATCCGGGCAATGTTGGAACGCTGCTGTCTGACCAGGGTATCGGCTTCCGAGGTCATGTGGGTGATGTTATTGATCGCCACCTTGATGTTGTCAATCGCTTCGATCAGGCTGGCCTGGGTATTCTTGTTCAGCACCTGCTGCAGGATGGTGGCCAGGGTGTCGATGGAACTTATCAGGCTTTCGGCCTTTCTCTTCAATGGTGCCAGCTGCTGGTTCACCTCCTCCCCCAGGGTAGCTTCTGTGCGTGCCATCAGCGTATCTCCGTCCCGGATCATATCGGGCGAATCTCCCGGGATGATCTCGATCTCCTTCGAACCCATCAGGTCGGCGCTGTATATCCGGGCGATGGAATTTTTTGGGATCGGGTAGGTGGTATTGCTCAGGTACAACTCGACAATGATCTTCCGGGGATCAGCGGGGGAAAAATAGAGGGTCTTCACCTGCCCCACCTTCATCCCCTGGATGGTAACGGGATTGGCGGCGACAAGTCCGTTCACACGGTCATATTCAGCGAAGATAATCCGATTTTTCTTCAGGATCTCAATGCCCTGGAGGTACATGATGCCCCAGATCAGCACGGCAAGAGCTACTACAAAAACCGCTCCCACCTTGATCTCTTTCCTGATTGTAATCTTTTTAGGAGTCATCTGATAATGTCGTAAAGAAACCGTTCAAATATACGAAAATTATAACATCCTTTCATAATCCCAGTAGCTCCCTGGCACGGTCGAGACTGATCCGCTCTCCATTATGGAATGCCACAATGAAGGCATCGGGAAAGCCCATCGCCTGCATTCGTGCCTGCAACTGCTGGGCCTTATCCAGATCGGTCTCTTCACCATACGTATACTTATACATCCCGTTGTGATTGTATTCCTGAATCCCCTTGACCCCCCTGAACCGGGAAGAGGATAAGCTGATCTTATCCGGTGAAGCAGCCAGCTGGACTTTGAACACTACTTCATTGCGGTTGACAGAACCGGTTGATGCGGTTGGATTACCGGTAACCTGCCGGGGCGTCGGTTGCTGGTTCTCCATCTCCTGTTTGTAACTTCGGAAGGCTCTGAAAATGGCCGAAGCAATATAGTCCTGCCCCCTTTCAGAAATCAGGAAATTCTCCTCCTCCGTATTACTCAGGTAACCCACTTCGACAAGCACACTGGGCATAGTGGTCTTGTAAAGGACCAGGAAGCCAGCCTGCCTGACCCCCCGGTCATTCAGCCCCACCCGTTCTTTCATCTGTTCCTGGATCGCGGCGGCGAATTGGGAGCTCAGATCGAGGTTGGCGTTCTGGTAGAGACTGAAAGTGATGTACGACTCGTCCGAGTTCGGATCGAATCCTTCATATTTTGCCGTATAATCAGCTTCCAGCAGGATGGCTGCATTTTCCAGCTTGGCAATTTCGAGGTTGGCCTGCGAACGGTGTAGCCCCATGATGTAGGTTTCTGCTCCCCGTAAGGACTTGCTGTCATTCGCATTGGCATGAATGGAGATGAACAGGTCGGCTTTGTTCCGGTTGGCAATGGCCGCCCGTTCATACAACTCAACAAACCGGTCGCGGTCGCGGGTATAGATGACCTCCACATCCCGGAAGTTCCGCTGGATCAGAGTTCCCAGTTTCAGGGCGATGGAGAGCGTGACATATTTCTCCTGGGTGCGCCTGCCTACCGTGCCGGGATCCTTGCCTCCGTGGCCTGCATCGATCACCACCATGTCGATCGCTGCCCGCTCCTGGGAAAAGGTGGTGGGAAGGGCCAGGATCAGACAACCGGCGATCCATGCAGCCCGCCTCCATAGATTGTTAAAGTATCTTAAAAATCGCGCGAAAACCATTATTTTCTTTAGCTTTGAAGCCCGGATAATACAGGCATTCCTGAACTTCAGTTCCGTAGCAGTTGGGTAAACAAAGATAGAATTTAATCGACAACCTTGCCACAGAAGTTGTTAACGAAAATATTGACAAAATTAGGGTGTTTCCTGCTCATTTTTTTTTCTGCTCACCTGTTTATCCCACTGCCTGTGCAGGGACAGGATACACTCCGGATGGCTCCTTCTGATACCCTGCAAGTGCGTGGTGATTCGCTGACCGTTGTGGCCGATACGCTGGAGGTGGATTCCCTTCTCCTGAGTTCACAGAAAAAAAGTTCCCTGGAAGCCAAAGTAGATTATTCAGCGGGAGATTCACTCCGGTTTGATATCAAGAAACAGCACATGTACCTCTACAACGAGGCCGACATTACATATACCAATATCAACCTGAAAGCCAATTACATCGAGATCGACTTCCCGGATAATATGATCTATGCCCACGGATCCCGTGATTCACTCGATAAAGAGATCGGAGTCCCGGAGTTTACCCAGGGAGATCAGAAGTTCAAGTCGAGGCTCATGACGTACAACTATAAAACCAAGAAAGGGTATATCCGGCGGGTCTTCACCCAGCAGGATGAAGGGTACCTGCACGGACAGGTGGTGAAAAAGATGGCCGACGATGTGACTTACATCCAGAGCGGGTCCTATACCACCTGTAGTAATGAGGAGCACCCCCACTTCGAATTCCGGTTCAATAAAGCCAAGGTGATTCCCAACAGCAAGATCATCACAGGATCTGCCTATCTCGCAATAGCAGAGGTCCCTACCCCCATTTTCATCCCGTTCGGCTATTTCCCCACCCGAACGGGCCAGCGTTCCGGGATCCTCTTCCCCACCTACGGGGAGTCGGCCAATCGTGGCTTCTTCCTGGAAAACGGGGGATACTACTGGGCCATCAACCAGTACATGGACCTGTCGATCGTAGGAGATATCTATTCCCGTGGTAGCTGGGCCATCAAGCCAACCTTCAACTATGTGAAACGGTACAAATACAACGGGATGCTGAAGCTGGGTTATGCGCTCAACAAGCTGGGATTCAAGGGATCCCCGGATTATGAAACACGGAAGGATTTTGAGTTCCGATGGATGCATAACCAGGACCGGAAGGCCCGGCCCAATAGCAGTTTCAGCGCCAATGTCAACATTGTAAGCAACACGTTTAACCGGTACAATCCCTCTTCCAGCGCCGAAGCCTACCTCTCCAACACATTCCAGTCAAGCATAAACTATTCGACCAGCTTCGCCGGGAAATACTTTCTCAACCTGAACTTCAACCACAGCCAGAATACCCTCACCAGAGAGATCAATTTCGCCTTTCCACAGATCTCCTTTTCAGTCAACCAGTTTTACCCTTTCCGGAAGAAGGAGCGTATAGGAAAACTGAAGTGGTATGAGCAGATCGGATTGAAGTACAACCTTGACCTGGAAAACCGGTACAACACTTACGACTCCTCTCTGTTCCGGCCGGGCTGGTATAAGGATATGCAGAACGGTATCCGGCATAACATCCCGATTTCCGGGACCTGGCGGATCTTCAAGTACATCAACTTCACCAACAGCCTGAGTCTCCGCGACAGGATGTACTTCTCCTACATTAAAAAATCCTATGTCGATTCGCTGGTTACGGCCGATACCGTTTATCCCTCTTATTATAAGACCGACACGATTTATGGTTTCAAAAATGCATTTGACTTCAGCCTCTCCTCTTCCATCAATACCCGGATTTATGGGATGTTCCAGTTCAAAGGAGGTCCGATCGTTGCGATCCGGCACATGCTGACACCTGCGGTCACGTTCAGTTATACCCCGAATTTTGGGGCTCCGGGCTGGGGCTACTACAAAGAGGTAGAGAACGACACCAACTCGGTACCCCAGAAGTATTCCATCTTCCAGGGGAGCCTCTACGGAGGGCCACCCCCCGACCAGGCGGGAATTGTCACCTTCAGCCTCAGCAACAATTTGGAGATGAAGATCCGGAACCGCAAGGATACCATTACCGGAACGAAGAAGATCGTCCTGATCGACAACTTCGTAATCTCTGCCTCCTATGATATCGCCAAAGACTCCCTCAACTGGTCGCCTATAAGTTTGTCGGGGAGAACCTCCCTCTTCAGAGGATTGAACATTCAGTATTCAAGCAGGTGGGATCCCTATGCTCTTGATTCATTGGGCCGGCGTACCAACTCATCGGAGCTGAAGGTGAACAAACGACTGCTTCGGCTCGACAACACTACCTGGGATATCGGGCTCAATTACAGCCTGTCGTCAGATAAATTGAAAAAGAAAAAGGAGCCTACAACGGGGTCTGAGCAGGAGAAGCAGGACCTGATGCAATATTATGATTATTACGTGGACTTCGATATCCCCTGGAGTTTCAGCTTTAACTACAGTTTCCGGTATACCTCAACCTGGGACGTTAATCAGAACAAACGCGTCCCCAAGATCATCCAGACCCTCGGGTTTAACGGGCAACTCAACATCACCCCAAAATGGAAGATCACATTGACCACCGGTTGGGACTTCACCAGCAACCAGCTGGGGTACACCTCGATCAATGTCTACCGTGACCTTCATTGCTGGGAGATGTCGTTCGGCTGGGTGCCCAAGGGGTCCCAACAGCAATGGAACTTTTCCATCAACGTCAAAGCCAGGATGTTGCAGGATCTGAAGCTGAACAAGAAGAAAGATTTCCGGGATTATTATTAATTGCGCATGAATTGCCATCAATTGCACATGAATTGCGCATGAACCCGAAACACGAAACCCGAAACCCGAAACCAACATAATATGAGACGAAACATTGACACCGACAGGGCTCCACAGGCAATCGGGGCATACAGCCAGGCTACCGAGGTAAACGGTACGTTGTATCTCTCCGGGCAGATTGCCATTGATCCGGCTACCGGGCAGCTGATCAGCGGAGATATAGAGGAACAAACGGACCTGGTACTCCGAAACATCGGTGCGATTCTGGCTGCGGCCGGATATACTTATGAGAACGTGGTGAAATCAACTGTGATACTCACTACAATGGATCATTTTGCCGCTATGAATGAGGTCTATTCCCGTTATTACGCCACCAGCCGGCCAGCCCGTGCAGCATTGGCCACCCTGGCATTGCCAAAAGGAGCCCTGGTGGAGATCGAAACGATAGCGGTGAAGGACCCCAAAACCC
>QYQJ01000096.1 GCA_007280875.1 Bacteroidota bacterium | reverse complement strand
TAGCCAAACTCAATATCCCGGCGACCTTCTACCAGGTGGATCTCGCCGTGCGGAACCTGCAGTCGGTTATCGCGAAAATAAACAACGGAGAGGGATCTGTGGGATTACTCGTGAACGATACGACGCTCTATTTCCAAGTAGAGAAAGCGGCCCGCGACCTCAACCTGCTGCTGGAAGATATCAAGGCCAACCCCAAGAAATACGTGCACGTGTCGGTGTTTTAACGGTAGATCTCCTCCTTCATCTTCGGCCGCTGATCTTCCCGCCACTTGAAATTCTTTAACAGCAAATCATACGGGGAGATCTCATTTTCAGGATAAAGGGTGCCGGTGGGTTTTTCGATATAGGTGATCGTGTGGATGTCGTTGTCGTCCACAAAAATCAACATATCACTGGCATACAGCCTGTTGATTCCGATCAGGGTCTGATCTTCTTCCCGGGCGAAATAGATGGTCTCTGAGTTTCCGGTGACTTTAATCTTGTAGAGCTCGTTTTTCAAAAAGTAGGCGATCATGTCCTTTCCCTTGATCTGGTTGTATTTGGCGGTGTCGTCCCGTGAAATGATAAAGGCTGACTTGTACATGACCATGGTGTCCAGTTCACCGTTCCGGATGGTAAGCGTGATGGTATCGGCCGTAAGCTGGTTTTTACCGGACCAGATCACCGGATCATGGTACATAAAGATGGTGGAATCGGACCGGTGGTAAACCAGGGAGTCGCAGGCTCCCTGCAGGTCTTTCCGGAAAAACCGTACGTTATAGAATGCAAGCATCGCGCGGATCTTCTGCTGGTCCTCCTCCGGGTCGAAATAGGCCTTGATGGTATCGCCATGCATGAAGAGAGAGTCGTTCTTTTCGATCAGGATCCCGGTAGCACGCCGGGTCATAAAACCGATGCCCCGTTTCCGTTTCATTTCACCGTAATTTCCGGTCAGGGCAATATGCTGAACGGTGTCGAGGATCATGGCATTGTTGTAGACCTGCCCGAATCCGTTCAACCGCTCATAATAGACTGTGTCGCCGGTCAGCAACTGGGCCTGGTGATAGATCTCCGCACCGTACCGGAACCGGGAAATATCCTTCCTGGTATCGTACCACCCGTCGATGCAATAGATCGAGTCCACCTTGTCTTTGCTGACGATGGTGGTAGGTCCGTAGAAATAGGCAATCTCGGTCACAGTGTTGTACATCAGTGTGTCGGAATTCATGATGTAATCCGGGTTTATCAGGATCACCTTCTCTTTGAAAAAAAACTCCTTCTCGCTGGTATAGTAATATCCGTATTTGCTAACGAGGTTGTTTTCATCGTTGACGATCTTCCCCCAGTTGTCGTACCAGGCTATCTGGCTCCGGCGGTTGAAATCGAGGCTATCGGTAGTCACGATGGTCTGGTTATCAATTAATTTTACATTCCCCCATACTTTGGCAATTTTGGTGTTCCCGTTATACTGCAGGGAGTCGCCATAGAGATTCAGGGTATCGGAAGCTTTAATATGGACATTTCCGTAAGCCATCACCACATTCACCACATCGTTCAGGTATGCGCTGTCGCAATAGAGGTAACCCGTGTCATGACGGAGGACAACATCTCCCTTGATCCGCTGGACATTGGGCCCGATCGCTTCGTTGTACTCCCACGTATCGGCCCGTTCCAGGACGATCTTCGTGGTGTCCTGGGCTGCGAGGTTACCGGTTAACCAGATGCCGGATGCCAGAATAAGGAAAATGAGAAAGGTATACCGGATAAAAAAATGAAACATACGGATCGTGTTCTGGGCAAAGGTCGGTTTTTTTCCAGAATCTTGGCCGAAAAGCATGGTTTTTAACTTCTTTTAACGGATATAAACCTTTTCTCTGTATATTTGGTTTATCATAACCCCCAAAACCTATTCCCATGAAAAAATTAATGAAAATTGACGGATGGATCGCAGCCATCCTAGGGATTATCATGATCTGCGTTGGTATCGTTATTTTTATCATCAAAGCCGATATCTGTGCATTGAAATGGGACGACTGGTATTATGCCTCCATGCCCTTCATCATGTGGGCGATCTGTATGAGGGTATACGCCTACACGCATGAGGAGAAGAAAAAAGAGTAAATCATCGACGTAACCAACCCTCGATTTTTTCTTTATCTTTAACGATTCATTGGTCACCAAAATCGTTAAAGTATGAAAACCATCTTTAAACTGAAAGGGTGGATTGCCCTGGCTATCGGGGCCATCCTGATGGTCGTGGGGATCGTCATGATGTTCGTCACTTCCGGAGTGTGCGGCATCTCCTGGCAGGACTGGTACTACGCCTCGATGCCATTTATTCTATTTGGGATCGCCATGAGGATCTTCTATATCACGCATAAGAATCCGAGGAAGAAGGAGTAGCATCAGTTGGCAGTGGGCAGGAGGGACGAAGGACGAGAGACGAGGGACGAGGAACTCTGTAGGGTTCGATTCGGTCATTTGGGGAGATAGTCCTGTAGTGCCTCCACATAAGTTTCAAATGCTTTGATGCCAGTGGGTGTAATGCGGCAGGTCGTGCGCGGCATTTTTCCCCGGAATGACTTCTCAACGGTGATATAACCGGCTTCCCGCAGTTTTTCAATCTGGACACTGAGGTTCCCGGCCGTGGCTCCCGTGGTCTTCCTGAGGTAGACGAAGTCGGCCTCAGGGGAACCGATCAGGATCGACATGACCGCCAGCCGTAACTGCGAATGGAGTAACGGATCAAGCTCGGGCAACATCGGAACCCTCCTTTTTCCTGAGCAGGTGACCCGGAATTACATACCCCGTAATGGCGCAGAAACAGAGAAAGATCTGCTGAATCTCCAGCACATAGGGATGGTGTATGGTGACGAGCAGCAGCAGCACGGAACCCCAGCAAATGATTCCCCCTAGATAGAGGGGTCTGAATCCGTAAGCTTTTCCTGTGATAAACAAGGCGATGCCATAGAGACAAAGCATGAACGGCGGAATGAACAGCCACTGAAACCAGAAATGAAACTGATCCACGGGCTGATATGCGCCTGCAGAACCAGGCATGAAGATCCATTGAAACAACCTTGCGAAATCATCTGTTGCCTTTGCTGCGGAAAGAGCCGGGTAGATCAGGAGGGAAGAGAGGACCAGGCCGATCACCACCGTGAGGATGGAGACGGTGAAGGCAATCCATACCCAGCGCATCATTTTATCGATGTAGGTCATGACCAGCCGCTCCCGCTCCATTTTCCTGATCAGCAGGTAATGAAACGGAGCGCCGAATGCCATAAGGAACCAAAGGTAATAGGCATAGTACCGGTTGTCGCCGGGGAGCGTGATCAACAGGATGGTTGTGGCCAGACTGATCCCCGCCACAAGATAGCCCCAGAGTAAAAAGACCTTACCCGTCCCCTGCTGCAGGTTGTTCTTAGCCGTATCGATCATCTGGCGGATCAGATCCAGACTTTCTTTTTCTGAAAATGTGTCTTCCATGATTATGATTTTAAATAGACTGCAAATATAAACTAGTTTATATAATAAACCAAATATTTTTTCACTTTTTTCTGTCATTTACCCCCAAACCCCCTGAAGGGGGCTTACTCTGCTTCGCAGTAATATCCTCCCGAAGGGAGGAACAAGTCCCCTTCAGGGGATTTGGGGGTATTCTTGTTCATTAACCACCGTTTTCCTACTTTTGTCCCCTCTATATACTTTTCAGAAGGATTCATGAAGCAGCACCGTTTTGATCCTCGCCGCAACTATGCGGAGACCCAGGCAGCAATCGGGTACGTTCCCCGCAAAGATGCCACTCAGCAAGACTACGACCGGATCGGATTTATGTCGGGGCTGGAGGTACACCAGCAGCTGGATACGAGTGAGAAGCTTTTTTGCCGGTGTCCGGCCGGGATCTACCAGAAACCAGAGGAGTTCGATGCCGAACTGATCCGTCACATGCGTCCTACCCTCTCTGAACTGGGGGAGTACGACGGAACAGCCCTGATGGAGTTCAAAACCCGGAAAGAGATCGTCTACCGCATCAGCAATCGCACCGCTTGTACGTACGATGTGGACGACACCCCGCCTTTTCCGCTGAACCAGGAGGCACTGGATATCGCACTGGCGATCTCCCTGCTATCCAACCTCAAGATCGTTGGAGAGGTTCATATCACCCGGAAACAATACCTCGACGGAAGCATCCCCACTGGGTTTCAGCGTACTGCCATCATCGGGGTGGAGGGGGAGATCCAGTTAAAGAAGAAGAAGGTCCGGCTCATCCAGCTCAGCCTGGAAGAGGATTCCTGTCGTGAAGTGTCTGACATCGGCCACCAGCGGATCTACCGGACCGACCGCCTCGGGATGCCCCTGATCGAAACGGTGACCTATCCCGATTTCAAGAATCCCGACGAAGTGAAGGAGGGAGCCGATTACATCCGCTTTCTCAACCGGAGCACCGGAAAGGTCCGTACCGGGATCGGCTCCACCCGGGCCGATGTAAATGTGAGTTGCCGCGGAGGTACCCGCGTGGAGATCAAAGGGGTGGCGCACAACCGCTGGATGCCGGAGCTGACTCACAACGAATCGTTCAGGCAATATGCCCTGCTGCATATCCGGGAGCTCCTGAAAGAACGGATCAGAGATCCTAAAGCATGGAAGGGTGTGGCGAAAGAGATCCGGGGATCCGACCTGCCTGTCACCATCCCCGTGATCGCTGAGATGGCCGGCAGGGGATATCCCCTCTTCCTTATCAATCTCCCGGAATTTCACGGTATCCTGTCGCACTTCCTCCAACCGGAGAAGACCTTTGCCGATGAATTGACCAACCGCCTCAAGGTGATCGCCTGCATCGAAAAGCCCAACATGCTCCACTCGGAGATGTTTGAGGATGTGGTGGGTGAAGAGAACTGGAAAAAGATCCGCCAGTTGTTAGGTGCTGGTGAAGGGGATGCCCAGGTGATCGTCTGGGGGCCGGAAGCCGATATCCCCACTGCGCTGGAGACGGTGGAGGAGCGTTGCCGGATGGTCTTTGAAGGAGTTCCCAACGAGACGCGGAAGTCGTTTGAGGACGGCACCACCATCTTTGAGCGGGTGCTTCCGGGGGCCGACCGCATGTACCCCGATACCGACTCGGCCCCCATCCCGCTGGCCGATGAGAAGCTCGATGCAATGTCGAAGGGACTGCCTGTGGATATCTCTGACCGGATTGCACAACTCCTGAACTGGAATATTCCGGAAGATGCCTTCACCTATCTCCTGAAGAACAACCTGGTCCCGCTGATCGAACGGATTGAAAAGGAGTTGGGGATTCCGGCAAAGTCTACCGCTACCCTGCTGGCGCATAAATTGAAAGAAATTGAAAACCAATACGATAAATTACCCGGATTCACTTATGAAAAAATATACCAGCTCCTGGCTTTCCTGAGATCCAAAAAGATCGATCCGGCCCTGGCCCGGAAGATGCTCTGGGTGGTCTATCAGCACCCGAAGATGGATCTGGATTCGGTACTGGAAGCGGTCGGTTACAAACCCATATCCCCGGAAGAGATCATTGGAAAGATCCCCTTTCTGGTGAAGAAATTCAGGGAGACAAGGATCTCGGACGATGATACCGACGGCGTGAACTGGATTATGGGAAATCTGAGGAAAAGCGCGCTGGGAAATATATCGTTGAAGGAGTTGAGTGAGAGAATCGAACAATACCCCCAAACCCCCTAAAGGGGGGGGCGTAGGGGCAACCTGCCAGGTTGCCCCTACGGCAAATGACATAATCATCCGGCATCTGGCATGCGGTATTGTCATTGCGAGGGTAGTGAAGCAACAGGATCCAGCATCTAGTATACAGTTATGAACGACGACATTTTCCAGGGATACAAGGGGAGGGCCCTTGAGACGCTTCAGAAGTTCAACGCCCGGGTGTGGGCGAAGGTGAAGGTGGATACCACCCGAGGGGTGTTTGAAGGGACCATCCTGCCCAGGGCCGAGAACACTGACGATAAGCACATCGTCATGAAATTCTTCACGGGTTATAACATCGGGGTGGATATTGACACCATCACCGGGATGGAAGAGCTGGGCTATAAAAAGGCTGTCTACAAGATCCCGGAGAAGGAATTTCCATATTCCAAGGAAAAACCAAATGTCAAATTACTGGGAACAGGAGGTACCATAGCCTCCCGTCTGGATTACCGCACCGGCGCCGTGATCCCGGCCTTCTCACCGGGCGAGCTGTACGGGGCGGTACCCGAACTGGCCGACATCTGCAACCTTACCACCGAAAAGCTCTTCGGCGTATTCAGCGAGAATATGGGACCGGAACAATACAAGAAACTGGCGATCGCTATCGGGGAAGAGATCGAAAAGGGAACCGATGGCATCATCATTGGCCATGGCACCGACACCATGCACTACACCTCAGCTGCCCTGACCTTCATGGTCCAGAACTCCCCCATCCCGATCGTGATCGTCGGATCGCAGCGCTCCTCCGACCGTCCCAGCTCCGATGCCGCGTTGAATCTGATGCATGCCGCCACAGCTGCCGGTCATGGCGACATCGCCGAGACGATGGTCTGCATGTTTGGCCCCACCTCTGATGAATACGGCTTTCTACACCGGGGCACGCGTGTCCGGAAAATGCACTCCTCCTACCGGTCCACCTTTAGGACCATTGGGGATACTCCGTTGGCAACAGTTACCCGTGAAGGGGTCTTCCCGATCAAACAGGATTACAAGCGCCGCCGTACCGACCGCAACGTGACCATTCTTCCCTATTTTGAAGAGAAGGTAGGGATGATCTACTACTACACCAACATGCAGCCCGATATGATCGATTCGATGGTGGACAACGGCTACAAGGGGATCATCATCATCGGCACCGGACTGGGCCATGTAAACAAACCATTGTACCCCGCCATCGTCCGTGCTGCCGAAAAGGGCGTTGCCGTTTACATGACCGTGCAAACACTCTGGGGCTATGTCCACATGTTCGTCTACGACACCGGCCGCGACCTGATGGCCAAAGGGGTGGTGCCGGCCGAAAACATGCTGCCGGAAGTCGCCTACATCAAACTCGGCTGGGCCCTCGGTCAGACCACCGACCTGGCGAAGGTGAAGGAGATGATGCTCACCCCCATCAACGATGAGATCACCTCGCGAGAACCCTACAACGGCTACCTCATTTACCAGGGCGGCGTGCCGGAGGTAGAAGAGTTTATCAGGAAGTTCCATAAATAGGGATAAGGGTCGAGGGACGAAGAACGAAGATGGTAGACTCTCTGGTGTTAGTAATTGAATCGCTTATTTTGACATATCTTGTTTGATTAATTTATTTTTGGGTTATCTTTAGGATTTCAAAGGAAAATTCTTGTTGAGATGAGACAAATTTTTGATGAGACTGTTCGGGATACATTAACCGAAAGGCTGAGAAGACTTGAAGTCCATTTTGATTCTGATGTTATTTTCTATTTTGGCGAAATTCATCCTTCCCTGGAAAAGTTATTCAGAGATTTTATTGAACAACTAAAAAGAGATAGTGAATTTGAACGGGACAGACTTACAATTCTGCTGAATACTCCCTGAGGAAGTGCGGAGACTGTTGAGAAAATGGTAAATATTATTCGTTTTCATTATCAGGAAGTCTATTTTGTGGTTCCTGATTACGCTATGTCAGCAGGCACAATTTTCTGTATGTCGGGGGATAAGATATTCATGGATTATTCGTCTTCGTTGGGACCAATTGATCCCCAGGTATATAACGGGAAAAACTGGGTGCCGGCTTTGGGATATTTAGACAAAGTTCAGGAACTAATAGATAAATCAAGGCAGGGCACGCTAACTGAAGCCGAATTTCTGGTTCTTCAGAAACTGGATCTCGCTGAACTTCGTAGTTATGAGATGGCAAGAAATTTAACAGTGTCCTTGTTGAAGAATTGGCTTGTTAACTACAAGTTTAAGGACTGGGTTACCCATAAAAATGGGAATCTTGTCACACCTCAGGAAAAAGAGGCCTGTGCGGAAGAAATAGCCAGGTTATTGGGTGACAACTCGTTGTGGCATTCTCATGGACGTTCCATTGGTATCGACACGCTGAGAAATGTGTTGCATCTCAGGATCGAAGATTATTCTGAGAATCTGGATCTGAGGAGTCTTATCCGGGATTACAACGATCTCATTTGTGAGTATATAATAAGAAGGGGAGCGCAGGCGTTTGTTCATTCAAGAGTATTCTTTTAACTTTGCACTATGGAAAAGTCGAAGAAAATTACCGATCAGGTCTCTGAAGTATTGATTATTCAGAGCGAGAAGTTTTCATCTGAAAACGGGTACAGCTTATCGGAGGTTTACCGAAAATTAGAAAAACACGGCCTTTCATCAAAGTCCGAATTCACGCTTCCCCTCCAAGATACGATTGGTCGTACATTTCATGAGCAAATCCGAATGAAATGCGATTAATCCAGCACTGTATTCTCTTTGATAAACCTCAGCGCAGAATCCTCACTCACTTCAATCGCAATCTCTACGGTTTTTTTCGCGATCTCCAGTAAATAGTCGCTTTGCCTTCTCAAATGAAAACTTTCGGTAACTAATGAAGCAATCTTATTTTGCGATATATTATCAATTAGAGGAATCGGTATCTTACATAATTCATCTTTATTTATCGCTGTAAGAATTGTACCTGAACACCTTTGTTTTAGCAAACATTGGATTATTTTTGATTTAAAAAGGAGCATCCGGGTCTCAGAATTGATTCGATTTGAAGATAAAACGTGGAATCCGGTCGAACAGATATTTCTATTATACTCTTCTGTTACTAACGCACAACTTTCCAATGACCCTTCAATAGACGAAATCAGAACGTTATTGGTAAACACTTGTCTTTTTGCTCTTGATGGAAGTTCATTACCAAGATAAGATTGAACATGCTGTATCCCACCAGTAGAGCCAATGTTAGCCAACTCAATGTATTTATAATTTTTATTTTTATCCGGAATGAAACTTCGATCATAAATCACACAGCATTCCTGAATCGGTTCCCATCCATTAGTATATGATTTAATCAGTTTAGAATACTCCTCATATTTTCTCTGGTAATACTCCGCATCCAAGCGGCCAGTAGAACGGAAGGAAGTTATAAAATGTTTTATATTCCAATCATCTGAGATTGAATCAGCATCCAGGTAAACAACTCTGCCATTACTAATATTTCTTCCTGTTAAACAAGGAATTCCGGATTCAACAAAAATGGGATTTGGACCTTGTGTTATCCATGCTGATACTTTGTCCAACTTTTCAGTATTAAGATTTGCAAGTGATTTTTGAAGAACAAGGTACTTCTTATTGAAAAATTCGCTATCAAATCGTAAAGAGGAGTTATCTGAACCTAATTCTCTGGTAGTAATTTCTGTAATTTCCAGCCCCTCCAATAAAGTCTGATATTTTACTTTATCGAAGGGGCGGCCGGAAAAAAACTGAGGCCCTCTTTTTTGGCAAACTCGGCAAAGGCTTCAGCAATACCATCTTTTTGGGAGGCCATCTCAGGTCAGCATGTAAGACAAATGCAAAATGGTAAAATAATTTCGTATCTTTGACAAAGAGGAACTACGTGCAGATGAATTTCAGGAATTCCATTATTTCTAAACTTGAGCCGGGCTATTTCTGGGATGTTGATCTATCCGTGTTGGATGAAAATTCGTCCAGCCGGCTCATCATCGAACGGATATTCTCCCTTGGGAAGATGGATGAAATGAATCTGGTAATTCAATTTTACGGTCAGGAGAAGATCCTGAATGTTTTGTGCAACCTTCCATATATCGATCCAAAGACCTTCAATTTTATAATCAAGCTCTTTAACAAACCTGCGGAGGAATTCAAATGTTTCCGGCGAAAGCAGTCGAATCCCCGACTTTGGAACTCATAAAAACCCTGCAAAACAAATCCTATCTGCAGGGATTTCATCTTGTTGGAGGGACTGCACTGGCATTGCACCTTGGACACCGGAAGTCGATAGATATCGATCTGTTTTCCAATTTCGATTTTGATGCATCCGGATTGCTTGAGCAAATTCATCAGGATTTTTCCTATCAATTATTTTCCACTGCTTCCAATACCCTGAAAGGGCGTATCGGCAATATCAATGTCGACATTCTGGCACACCGTTATCAGCTCCTCTCTGATCCAGAGGTAGTTCAGGGGGTTTCACTTTTATCACTGCCTGATATCATTGCCATGAAACTGAATGCTATCTCCGCCAGTGGGCAGCGGTCAAAAGATTTTATTGATATTTATTATCTTCTGGATGAATTCAAACTGGGAGAGATGCTTGAGTTTTACAAGGAAAAGTATAACCAGGAGAATAGTGCGTTTGTCCTGAAAAGCCTGATCTGGTTCGAAGATGCGGATCTTGCCGACTGGCCTGTTCTGGTCTTAAATCCAACGTTAAAATGGGTTGATGTAAAAAAACGGATCGAGGAAGTTGTTTTGGATTACGCTCGCAGCACATAAACCTGTTATCCGGTATCTGGCATCCAGGATCCAGCATCTTCATTCGTAAATCCAAAATCGATTCATTCGGAGATCTTAAAAGCTCACTCCCCACAAGAACCGCCAGGCCCAGGTTCCGGTATCAGGCAGGTAAACTCCCTGTACGCCCAGCTCAAAGGGGGCCACGAACCGCAGGATGTGCAGTTCGGAGGTGAATTCGAAGCCTGTTGTCTCCAAAAAGATATCCTCTTGCGGCTTCCAACCGTGCGACCAATCGTAAAAGAGATTCAGCTTGAACCGTTTGATGTACAGCACAGAACCCAGACTGGCATCGATCCGGAGAAAAGGGAATTTGTAATTGGCTGAGAGGGAGATCAGCTCTTCGGGATAGATCACCTCTGTCCCTCGTGGTAAGGCAATGAGGTTCGAAATTTGATAGCCATAAACAAGATTGTCCCACCTTTGCTGGTATCCACCATAGAGCCTGATGCCATGGTGCCGTACAATTCCCGGAAAATAGAGGTTGGAGGATATCCCGAATACGGCTCCCATATTGTTGCCGGAAAAGGGTGTATGGCGGTATCCGATGTCGAGGTTCTGGCCCCATCTCGGGAACATATCCTGGTAATTGGAGCGGATGTAATTGTGCATGTAAAGCCGGTAATCCAGGGTATTGATTGACCCTTTGGTAAAGGCTTCCGGGGTGGTTTTGTCGTGGATCACATAGATCCAGGAGTTTCCGAGAGAGGGTTGGATCCGGCGGTACCAGATCCCCCGGGAGAGATTCAGAGGAACACTGGCTGTAGCCTGCAGGTTGCTTTCGTTCCAGGTATAGCGGAAGGTCTCGTTTGTCTGCATGTACCTCCCAGTCCCGGCCCGCTTGCCATAGGAGTACTGCAGATCGATCACCGGGAACCATCCCTGGTAAGAGAAGTTGAGATAGAATTTTCCCGTCCGTTCACTCAGGTCGTATTCATACCCCGCCCCGGCAAAGGCCGTGCTCAGCAAGTTCTGGGAGAGGACCGAGACCCCCGGCTTCAGCGTCAGGTTATCGGCATCGATCGACACCGGCGCCCAAGAGTGCACGTCAAAGAGATGAGTGGCTTTGTGGTAGGGGGTAACAGGAAAATCTGATGCCGGATGCCGGATGCCGGATGGTGTGGCCCCAATCTCGTATCCCATATCTCGTATCACACTATCCTGAATGTTGACGTTCTCCTGCTTCGCCATCGATTCCGCCAGCTCAAAGGTGTAAACAGGGATGCTGTCCAGCGCGATCCACCTGGAGGGATCCGCGTCCTGCGTCACCACCATCATGCCGTCGGCGCCATAGTCGGAGTAGACCAGCGTGGCTCCATCCGGAGAAAAATTCGGATTTGTTGCCTGGAAACGCGCTGAAGTTACCTGATAGAGCTGCCGGCTGAGGGTGTCAATGGCGAAGATGTTTTCAATCCCTGTATAATCGGCCATAAAGAGCAGGTAGTGTTGGAAAAACAGCGGCGGCCCGGAGATCTCCCGGAAGGAGGGAGACAGAAGGATGGTGGCAGAGCCAGTCTGAGCATCCATTACCTGCAAAGATTTCCCCTCCTGAGTCAGCAGGATAAAAGCGATCCTGGTCCCATCCGCCGACCAGGCCGGCTGAAGAAACAACCCATTGTCAGGAGCTGGAATGGATTGCAGGAGTTCTCCGTCGTCGCTTTTCAGGATGTCGATAAACGATTGGTTCTCCTCCGTGACCCGAACCGCCAGTATCCGGCTTCCATCAGGCGACAGGGCTGGAGAGAAGTACCGGCTTTTTATTGTAAGATCCGTGGTGCCGTGTTGCCATGGTGCCTTGGTGCCATGGTGCCTTGGTGCCGTGGTGATGTGGTGCAGGGATGCGTATTTCGTTTTTCGAATTTCGTATTTCCGGATAACAGAATAACTCCTGTTCTCCCACCGGATATCCGGCCGGTACTCGGTCCATACCAGAACATCTTCCCTGACAGACAGACTCCCTGGTTGGCAGGGACCCAGCCGGACCAGGTTCTTGCTCTTGCCGTTCTGGTCAATACGAAGCAGCCGGGGCACTCCTTCATTGCTCCAACGGGCTGCGATCAACATGGAATCGTTCAGGAACTGCGGTCGATCCCAGGTGGTGTAATCGGAAGGATCCCGGGTGGTTACCGGTGTGAAGGAAGATTGCCAGGAGGCATCTTCCTGCTGCTGCCACTCAATCAATAACTCCTCCATCATTTGTCGGTACAACCCGGTTTTCCATAACCCGGTTTTCTGCCTGATCCCGGCGTTGAACGGAACCACCATGAAGGGTAATCTTGCCACCTTATCCAGGGTGTAATCCCAGAGCTCAAATCCATAGCGCTCCCTCCCCTTAGCAACCAGCTGATAGCCAAGCACATAAGCATCCGGGGTGAAGGTCCTGTAGGATCCCATGGTGGCCAGGTCGTAGGAATAGATCCCCTTCTGCAGGAGCTGTGCCCGCAAGGGGGCGGTAAAGGAGGCAACACGTCCGCGGCCTGCATTGGAGAGAGCGGTCTCCGTCACTGTGGCATCCCCTTCCAGGAACCAGGAAGGAATGTACAATCCGAGGACAGCCCCTGTCGCCTGTTCTCCGAAGATATAGGAAAGCGCTTTGGTGAATCCCCGGTTCATCTTGCTGGTCTGCACTGCATGGCGGTATTCATGCAGGGCCAGTTGCTCGAGCCACTCTTCAGGGTAAATATCCTGGGGCGGACAGGTATACAATTCAATCCGTCGTGGAGCCCAAACGGTCAATCCGTTCGAGACACTTGAGCTGGTGTGGAGCAGAAAAGGCATCCGGGGGACCTTGGTCTTCAGGGATTTCGTTTCGTGTTTGGTGGTCAGCTCCAGGATGCCGGGAAGATATTTGCTGTTTGAGATGAAAGTCTCGGGAAAGATGATCCGGAACGAATCGGTTTTAATCTGGCTCCACCTGACCGAAGCGGGATCCTGACCGGAAGAGTAGTATTGACCTTTTAGGGGGAAAGCAATGCCAAGAGACAACAGGAGATATGATAGAATCCGTTTCAATACTTCTGAATGTTGGTTGAAAAGAACCTTTCCGCATCCCTGTTGCCCATGCGCATGGATCGAACGATATCCTTTGTGGCTGAATCTTCCATACTGGATAGCCAGAAGGTTATGCCCCGTTGAAAATAGAGGTCCGACCGGTTTGTATCCAGGGCAATGGCCTGCGTAAAATCTTCTATGGAGGAAGCATACTGGCCTGCTCTGCGCCTGGCAATGCCACGGTTGGCCCATGCTTCCAGAAAGTTATTATTCAGCCGGATGACCTGAGTAAAATCAGCAATGGCACCAGGATAATCCTTTAGTGCCATGATGGAAACACCCCGGTTATTCCGGGCCTGTAAGTAATGTGGGAAGATTTGCAGAGCCTGGTCAAAGTGAAACACAGCTTCATGATACTCCTGCCTCTCCAGTAATGCGCATCCCCGGTTCACCCAGGAACGGGCACTGCACGGGGCTTTTTCAAGGCAATCTGTCCACAGGGATAATTCAGATTTCCAAACGCTATTGCGTCGCCAGGTAAACCAGGTGAACAGAAATACCTGCATGAGGAGGAGACAGAAAGCCAGATTCAGGAATGAACTTACGGAAGTTCTACCGGGCATTCCCGGTTTAATGAGAATCCTTATCTTCCCTGCCAAGTTGAACACAAGAATTACCCATACCAGCATGATCCCCATAACACTCAGATAGACCCTGTGTTCGAAGATCACATTCGGGCGCGGCACAACAGATTGGGGAAGGATCGTAAGGAAGAACCAGAGAATCCCAAATGAAATAAGGCGATTTTTTTTATACAGGAAGAAAGAACCAGCCAGCAGCAAGAGGAGCAGCAGGAAACTGACCAGCGTCCAAGGTTCAGACAGGCTTTGAGATATAGGGTAGTCATAGTCGAAGGTTTGATTGACCGGCAGCAGGATCAGTCGAATATAGGTTATCAGAACCTGCAACTGGGTGAGATAGTATTCCATGATGGTAATGGAATAAGGATGACCTTCCCGGGGTGGGATTTCCCCGAAATAGGTGCCTGAAAACAGAGCCAGCAGGCTTAAAAGAGCCACCAGGGCCACAGGTATGATCAACATTATCCAGGCAATCCCGGCTCCTTTTTTGTTCTCTTGTCGTTCCCTGAGAAAAAAAACCCAGATCAGGACCCACATAAAAGGCAACGTATAAGCGGGTTCCTTGGAGAAAAAACTAAGGATGGCTGAAAGAACAGCACCCGTGTAGAGGAGATATTTCCGCGTCGTCTTTATGGTCATTGCTCCCTGAAGAAACAACACCAGAGAAAGGAGGTAAAAGAAACTGGAAAGGAGGACCAACCGCTGAACGATATAGGTTACAGCTTCTGTCATAACCGGATGCGCAACAAACAGCAAGGCAGTGAAGAATGAAATGGAATTGCTCCAGGCAGTGACCGGATTTCCTGCTAATTGTGGAGTGCGGAATAGAAGAATCAGAAGGTTCCAAACCAGGAGCGCATTGCCGATGTGAAAGACCAGGTTGACCAGGTGATATCCCCATACATCCAGGCCGTTCCAGTGATAATTCAACGCAAAGGAGAAAAATCCGACCGGACGACGGGGATTGAAAAACAACCAGCTGCGCCAGTTTGCCAGGTCACAGACAGCCGGATTATTAACAATATTTGAAAAATCATCAAAATGAAAAGTGCAGCCAAATGAATTCACGTAGGCCAGTGTTCCGGTCAGGGCAATTATAACAAGGCAAATACCTGTCGAATGCTTCGCTATATTGCCGAAAAAATTGATAGTGGATGGGGTAGGTTAAGTCTTCAGAGACAATTTTGAAAAGTTACATCATCAATTTGAGATATCGTCGATTCCCATCGGCGCGTCGGCAACGATATCCTTGGAATTGGAAACAGTGATATATCCGACTTTTTCCAAGCAATCTGTCCCATAAGTATCAGTAACACAAAGTTTTACCGTAAAACTTCCCGAATAATTATATATTACAATGACCTGATTATCCGTAGAAGTCGAAGGATATCCTCCTTGAAATGTCCATACGACATTGAACGGGGAAGTGGCAATACACGCTGAGGTAAAACCTACCTCATCCCCCACCTTGATGTCTCTGGAATAACCGTCTATCACAGTAAAATTGGCGGTTGGTTTGTCTTTATCCTTGTTATTACAGCTAAAACGCATAAAAAGCAATCCTGAAGCAAGGGCTACCAACAGGATCACCAGAACGCGATGTGCAACAATTGATTTCATAGCAATAGGGTTTTAATTATCGCTCAAATATAATTAAAAAAAAGCCATTGTCAAGAGGATTTAGAGGGGGGTGAGACAGAATCTCACCAATTATGGCGTAACGAGAATTTTTCGTTTGACTTGTTGATTTCCAGCTAATACAGTAACAAAATATACCCCACTTGGTATAGGACGTACATCTAAGGTTCTTTCCATGAACCCGTTTTCAGACCTGACAGTCGTTTCATAAATCAGGCAACCTAACATATCTAATATAACAACATGAAATATATCTGACTCCGGAAATACCAATCGCAGGGTAAATTTCCCGTTATTCGGATTAGGGTAGAGGATCAGGCTTCCTTCGGATCGCTCTCCGATCCCCGTAATGATCACATAGATGTGGTTGGAGGTATCAGAATAACAAGTATTGATGATTACCTGATCCCAGTATTCTCCCTCTTCCTGAGCCAGGTAGGTGGGCCCATTGGCGCTAGGGATAGCAGTTCCGTCCAGGAACCATTGATTCCCGGCGGGCACATCGCTCATAAGCAAATTTCCTTCCAGACTGATTACCGGTGTGGCAGGATGGGTCACACTGACCGGGAAAAGAGGAGATGGGGGGCCGTTGCCGCATGCGTTGCTGGCGGTGACGGTCACATTGCCGCTGGAGGATGATTCCGGGTAATCGACCAGGATAGAAGTGGTTCCTGCCCCGGAAGTGATGACGGCTCCGGGAGGTATGGTCCAGTTGTATGAGTTTGCATTGGCAATGGAGTCGGCAGTGTAGGAAATACCAGTGGCAACTCCACAAATGGAATCGGTTCCGGTAATGGGACCCATCTGACCGGGAGGCCCGAACACCGTGACCGTCAGCGTGGAAGGAGTAGCGGCTGTACACCCGTTCCCATTGGTGTAGATGACTCCTACCCACTGGGAGCCGGTCCCCTGCCAGGTGACATGTACCTGGTAGGTGCCCTGTCCCGAGGTGATTATCCCCGATGCCGAGGTGGTCCACTGGTAGCCTGTCATCCCGCTTTCGGTGGTGTAAGTATAGCTGCCGGAATTCACGCAGACGTTTGCCTCTCCTGTGATGGTGGGTACAGGCAGCGGATTAACGGTCACATTATATACGGAAGGTGGAGCCGAAGTGCATCCACCGGCATTCGTATAAGCGACGCTCACCGTTTGGACTCCTGCAGAATCCCAGGTGACGGTAACGAAATTTACTGAGTCGGATCCCCCGTCGGTAATCGTGCCCCCGGCGGATACCACCCACTGATAGTTGGTCATGCCGCTTTGCGTAGTGTAGGTTTTCCCGGAAGATCCTTCGCAGACCGATGCCGGTCCGGTGATAGTCGGCACCGGTAAAGGCAAGACCTGCACGTTGTAAACAAACGGGGCGGTTGCCGTGCACCCGTTGCTGTCGTTGTAATTGACCGAAACCCACCGGACTCCGGCCAGGGTCCAGGTAACGGTTATTGTATCAGTCCCGGTCCCCGAAGTTATGGTTCCTCCCGGTGAGATCCCCCAGGTATAGGTGAACATGCCAGGCTGCGTTCCATAACGATTTCCGGTAGCAGAAACACACACCGTATCGGGCCCGCCAACTGTGGGAGCCGGTAAGGTGTTGACCTTGACCGGGTAGAAGGTGGCGGTCTGGGCAGTGCAACCGTTAGGACTGGTATAATTCACCCACACATATTGGGTACCTGCCACGTTCCATGTGATCACGATGAAGTTACTACCCGTGGTACCTCCTGATTGAATGGTGTTACCGGCGGAGACATTCCAGATGTAGTTGAGCATTCCGCTCTCCGTAGTATACTGGTTGCCGGGTATCCCTTTACAGACAGGGGTAGGGCCTGTGATTGTGGGAACCGGGCGGGGTTTCACAGTGACAGCATAGCTGGTAGGAGTAAGGGCATTGCATCCGAACGAATTGGTATAATTAACCAGTACTTGCCGGGAGCCCGCTGAATCCCAGGCAACGCTAATGACGTTGGTCCCGCTTCCTGCAACAATGGTTCCTCCGCCCGACAGTGTCCACTGGTAGGCTGTATTCATCGGTTCTGTAGTATAGATGTGCCCACCGGTGCCTTCACAAACAGAAACTGGTCCTGAGATGGTTGGAGAGGGCCGGGTGTAAACGGTAACGGGCAGGGTACCGGGGATGGCTCCCGTACAGCCTGCAGGTGTGGTGTAGTTGACGGTCACATATTGAATTCCGCTGGAATTCCAGGAAACAGTGATGGCGCTTGAATCGGTTGGCGATGTAATCGTACCCCCAGGTGAGACGCTCCACGTATACGACGTCATCCCTTGCAGGGTGGAGTAGATATGGCCGGTCGACTGAGCACAGACGGTGGTGGGCCCAATCGCTTGTGGAACCGGAAGGGGGCTTACCAGAACCGGGAATACCGTTGGTGTAATTGGCGTACATCCCTTGGTATTGGTGTAGGATACACTGACCGTTTTATTCCCGTTATTGTTCCAGGTAACGGTGACAAAATTACTGGTGGTTGTGCCTCCTGCTGTTTTCACCCCGTCCGGAGATACAGTCCACTGGTAACCGGTCATCCCCACCTCGGTAATATAGGTGTTCCCGGTGATGGTCGCACAAACGGAGTCGGGTCCGGTAAGGGTCGGCACCGGCAGGGGATGTACAATGACTGGCAATACGGTGGGGATCGGAGCATCGCACCCGGAAGCATTGGTATAATTCACCGAAACGCTTCTGGCTCCTGCCGAATCCCAACGAACCGTCAGGGTTTTGGTGCTCTGCCCGGCCAGGATCACTCCACCCGGAGAAACTACCCAGGAATACCCGGTCATAGCCGGTTGTGTCTGGTAGGTTCCGACGGTAATCCGGCAGAGGCTGTCGGGACCGGAGATGGTGGGGAGTGGGACAGGATTCACCGTGACATTAAAGGAAGCGCTGGTACCCGAACATCCATTGGGATTGGTATAGGTCACCTTGAGCCATCGGCTGCCCCCGGAACCGGCTGAAGTCCAGGTCACATTCACTACGCTGTCTGTGGCTGATCCGTTAATGGTTCCTCCGGTCGAAACGGTCCACAGATAGGATGTCATATTCTTCTGGGTCCGATAGAAGCCTGTATCATACGTGCAAGCGCTGGTCGGGCCCGATATGGTTGGAGCAGGAAGTGCGTAGACGGTCGTGGAAGTGGTTGTTGGTACGTTTGCTTTACAGCCGTTTGAGTTCGTATAATTCACCCCTACTGTTTTGGACCCGGCGGTGGACCATAAGATCGTAATGGATGCTGTTCCTGATCCGCTGGTAATGGTCCCTCCGGAAGAGAGGGTCCAACCATACGCAGTCATTCCGGATTCGGTCTGATAAGAGGTAGAACTACCAACGCAGACAGCGGAATTATCCAGATAGACTTTGGCCAGATCCAGGTAGCAGTCGTTGCCAAATTCGGAGGTAAATTTAAAGGCAATATAGAGGGTTGCTTGTCCTCCAGCACTGAGTGGCAGCGGTTGGGTTTTGATCTTCCAACCTTCAACGGCGTTATACCGGGGAAAGGTACCTGCTGAATTCCATGTGGTACCGTTCAATGACCATTCCACTTCCACCCGATCGTTGGAAGATGAATACGCTGAGCTCTCCAGCCAAGCAAAGTCCACATTTACACTGGTGCAGCCTACTGTCGAGATGGGTGTAGTCCTTTTTAGCCGGATCACGCCGTTGCCGTAATCATAGGAATTGAACCGGACGAGATAAGTGCCATTATAGGCGTTGTATCCCGAGGGATGACTGGTTGCTGCCGGAAACGTAAGCGCGTTATCCGGGGCAATGGTATCTATCTTCCAGCCGGCAGGGATGGATCCACCGTTCTCAAAACTCTCGGTCATTAACGGGGTGGGTGAGATGGTGGGAACCGGAAGGGGATTGACGGTGACCGGATAGACCGTGGGTGATGGCGCCGATATACCCATCGAATTCTGGTAGTTCACACTGACTGTCCGGGCTCCCGCTGCATTCCAGGTGACTCTGACTGTATCGCTGGTGGAACTGCCACCGGCGGTAATGGTTCCCCCGGCAGAGATCGTCCATGCATAATTGGCTTTCCCGGATTGGGTTCGGTAGGTATGATTTCCGGTACCTGCGCATACAGAGTTGGGCCCCGTGATGGTAGGGGAAGGAATCAGGTCAAAGGTCTTATCCCCTCCGGTGACGGTTCCTGCACCTGAAACTCCCTTTGCCCTGAAATGGTAGAGTGTATTGGGATTCAACCCGCTGATCGTCGCTGTAACCGGTGTGGGAGTGGATCCTGTCACTGGAGAAGGTGTTGCGATGACAGAGCTTCCATACGCCAGTGTAAGTCCATAATCAAACGTGACTGTGGTCGGATTATAGTTTGCCGTAACCGTTCCGTGTACCACCGCATCGGTTTGGGTGACCGATGTGGCAGCCTGGGTTGTGACAGTAGGAGGAAACAAGTGAATATTCCAGGTCGAAGCCACTTCGGTATCACTCAGGGGCCGGTTGTACAACCGGAACTCGTCGAGTAATCCTCCAGTAGGGAGGAATTTATAATCTCCGTAAGCACCGACCCGGAATGAGCCTGTACCGGTAATGGTAACGGAAGGTTGTGCCACCGTCGTGATCAGGGCTCCGTTGAGGTAACCCTTTATCTCCGTTCCTGTATAGACGAAATGGACCACGGAAGGCCCGGGCAATACGCCTGATAGAAGTACATCATTCAGACCTCCCCCCCTTAGTATAATTCCATTTCCTGCAATGCCATTGATGAAAAACCTGAACTGGGAGGCTGTTGTATCCCCGCATAGTTATTGGGCTAATGCTGATCCGGCTGGAAGGTTGTTGAACCACAGGGAGATGGTCCATCCGGTGGCCGGGAGGTTGGTACTCCATACGGTATTCAATCCGCTGCCCGCAGGGGCTGTATCATCTCCGACCAGGGCAGTACCGAACTGACCGGTTCCCCCTGCTGTCAGGCCAGTCAATGGTGCAGGATTGGTCCCTACCGGCGCACTGGCATAGTTTTGCTGATTCCCGGGGGAGTCAAAGGTAAAATACATAAGTTCGGGAACGCCTTGCGCGAAGACTCCCTGAGTCGTAAAAAAACACAAAAACAACAAGATCAGGGAGGGAATGATCGGGAATACATGGAGTACGTATCTCTTCATATATAGTATTTTTCCAAGTTCCAAATTTACCTTGACCCCGGCAAGCTGTCAAGCAATTCCCCATGAAGTTATTCCGTGTTATGAACAAAAAAAAGCCCCGGGAACAAACCCGAGGCTTTTAGTGGGCAGTACTCAGTGGGCAGTTAGCAGTTGGCAGTTGGCAATCAGGTAATTCCCTAATCCCTAATCCCTAATCCCTAATCCCTAATCGCTAATCCCTATTTATTAACCAGTATCCTCCTGATCACCCGGTTATCGGAAGTCCGGAGAACCACGGTATAGACCCCACCGGGCACCGGCCGGAGATCCACGACCTGTTCAACTCTTCCCTGAAGAGGTTGAAGCCTGGTGTCGTAGATCCGGACGCCCAGATAGTTGTAAACGTCGAGGGTCAGCATAGCTTCCGATAGGGTGGTAAAGGTAACTCTGAACCGGCCGTCGTTGGGAACCGGATACACAACAAATGTTGAATTGATCCCTTCACCAATACCTGTTACAACTACATAGATGTTGTTGGAAGTATCGGATTCACAACCGTCAACAGTCACTATATCCCAGTACTGGCCTGTATATTCAGCATACAGGGTCTGGTAGATAGCATCCGTGATTGGGGCCCCGTTATAGTACCATTGGTTCCCTTCAGCAATATTACTGTAAAGGATCAGTCCATTGATGGTGATAACCGGAGCATCAGGTTTCGGTAGTACTGTCACATCGAAATCAGGGGATACTGTACCGGTACCGCAGGCATTGGTTCCGGTAACGGTAAAGCTTCCGGAAACTGCATTAACCGCGAAATCAACCGTAATGTCAGCAGTATTGGCACCGGAGGCAATGGTAGCTCCGGTTGGTAATGACCAGGTATATCCGGTCGCACCGGTGATCGGAGGCACTGAAAAAGCCACACCAAAGGATCCGGCACACACAGTGCTTGGACCTGTTATTGTTCCTGCAGCATCAGGGATAGTGATAACTGAAACAGGGAAGTTGGGTGAACCGGTTCCGTTTCCGCAAATGTTGTTCCCGTAGACCGTTATTGTTCCGGAAGAGGCATCGGTAGCAAAGTTTACGGTGATGCTATTCGTCCCGGTACCGGATGCTATGCTGGCCCCCGGTGGCAGGTTCCAGACATAGTATGTGGTGTTGGGAATGGTTGCAACCGAATAGGGAACTCCCTGTGTCCCGTTACAAACTTCACCCGCTCCGGTGATGGGCCCGGCCGGATCAGGCAACGGATTTACTGTGACATTCAGGATTGTGGGATTAAGTGCCGAGCATCCCTGAGGAGTGCTGTAATTAACCCCTACCCATTGGGCTCCGGAACCGCTCCAGACTACTTGAATCTGATGGGTCCCTGCCCCCTGGGTGATCGTACCCCCACTGGAGATGGTCCAGGTATAGTTGACAAACCCTGCTTCAGTGGTATATTCGTAACTTCCGGAGTTCACGCACATGTTGTTCGAACCTGTAATGGTAGGATCAGGTATCGGACTAACCGTCACGGCCGTGCTGCTTGGCGCTCCACTGGCACAGGTGCTGGTACCATAGACGCTCACATTTCCCGAGGTGGTCCCGAAGGTCACGGTGATACTTGGGGTATTGGCTCCGGCAGTGATGACTGCCCCGGGAGGCACACTCCAGTTGTAGCCGGTGGTGTTGATCAAGGGAGTAATACTATAAACATATCCGGGGCTGTTGGCACATACACTGGTCGGTCCGGTGATGGGCCCTGCAGGTGGAATCTGCGGACACCCGGCCACGAAAGAAAGAGTAGCTCCATTGGTGGTTCCGGCAACGTTCACGCCTACACAGCGGTAGTAGTAAGTGTTGCCGGACGTTAATCCCGTAAGGCCGGCAGTTACCGGGGTAGCCGTATTTCCTGTCACCGTGCCGGGCGTTGCATTGACCACATTTCCCAAAGCAGGCGAAGGACCCCACTGAAATGTCACGGTGGTTGATGAATTCTGAGCAGTCACAGTGCCGTTCAATGTGGCTGTAGTAAGCCCGATAGGTGCCGCAGCATCGGTCACCACAATCGGGGGAGCCGTAGCGGTGGTAAACGTCATGTCGTTCCCGTTGGTTGTACCGGCTGAATTGACGCCTACTACCCGGTAGTGATAGAGGGTGTTCGGAGCAAGGCCGGAGACAGCCCCGCTGACAGGAGTGGCAGTATTTCCTGTCACAGGAGACTGCGCTGCGGTAATCGTAGAACCATACCCGGTGTTCAGGCCGTATTCAAACGTAACCGTAGTTGAGTAACCGTTTGCATTCACCGTTCCATTCAGGGTTGCGCCAGTCGAGGTGATAGAGCTAGCTGCAGAAGTGACAACAATCGGAGGACCTCCAAGGGGGAGTGGCTGATTCCATGTAGCGGTAATTTCAGTTGCGGTCAGGGCACGGTTATACAGGCGCCATTCATCCAGTAATGCTCCGGCATCGAAGCTGGGGCTGGAACTGTAGCCGCCGACCAGGAAAGGCCCTGCTCCCGAAATGGTCACGGTAGGTTGTGCCTGCTGGCTGACCCATACTCCATTTACGTATATCAGCAACGCAGTTCCGGAATAAACGATGTGAATAACGGTAGGAGTACCAGGGATTCCGGTGATAGGCGTATCCGTTAAACCTCCTCCGCGTACTAATAAATTGCCGGTGCCGGCAACACCTCCCGTAAAACACCGGAAAGATCCTGCATTGATATCCCCGAAATAATAGATTGCAGCGCTGGAATAAACTTGCGAAAGATTATTTACCCAGAAAGAGATGGTCCATCCCGTACTGGGCAAATTGGTAGCCCACCCGGTATTCAGTCTGTTTGAAGAAGATGTCAACCCATTCCCGATAAGTGCGGTGCCGAACTCTCCAGTACTACCTATTGTAAGTCCATCCAGTGTGGCAGGATTGTTCCCTACCGGTGCACTTGCATAGTTTGTCTGGTTGCCGGGAGCATCAAATTTATAATACATATACTCCGGAACATTTTGTCCGAATGCAAACGATACCAGGAAAAATAAGCATATAAACAGTTGCCATCTTCCAGAGAATAATTTTGTAAATGTTGTTTTCATAAAATTGGTTTTAGTTTATAATTAAACCGATTTGTCTATAT
>QYQJ01000101.1 GCA_007280875.1 Bacteroidota bacterium | reverse complement strand
CGGCCGAATCCCTCACAATACTTACACGCCCCATAAGGGTTGTTAAAGCTGAAGAGATTCTCGGAAGGCTCCTCGAACGTGATGCCATCGGCTTCGAACTTGTTCGAAAAGAACTGCCGTTCCGTTTGTTCCCCCAAAAGTTCGGCCACGCAGGAACCATGGCTTTCAAAAAAAGCAGTCTGAACGGAATCGGCCAACCGTCCGGCCAGGTCTTCATCATCCGGCTGGATCGTCACCCGGTCAACCACCAGGAAGAGCTCTTTGTAGTTACAGTCATCTTTCTCTAATGCCTCTTCAATCCGGATGACTTCCCCGTCTACCATCACCCGGTTGAATCCCTGCTGAAGCAGCACCTTGCATTTGGCTTTAAGATCTCCGTTCTGCGGGAACCCGTTCAAGGGAGCAAAAATGGTAGCCCGGGTTCCCTCTGCGGCCGAAAGCAGCACATCCACAACATCTGAAACAGTGTCGCGTTTCACCGGTCTGCCGGAAACCGGACTGTATGTTTTCCCGATCCGGGCAAAGAGCAGTTTAATGTATTGGTAAATTTCGGTAGAGGTCCCTACGGTGGATCTCGGATTGAGGGTGTTGACCTTCTGTTCGATGGCAATGGCCGGGGCGATACCCTGAATGGAGTCCACTTCGGGCTTGCTCATCCGTCCCAGAAACTGCCGGGCATAGGCGCTCAGACTTTCAACATAGCGACGCTGGCCATCCGCATAGAGGGTATCAAATGCCAGGGAGGATTTTCCGGAACCGGAAAGACCTGTGATCACCACAAATTTGTTCCGGGGGATGGCCAGGCTGATGTTCTTCAGGTTGTTGACCCGGGCGCCCCGGATAATGATGTGCTTTTTCGGGTCTGGGTTAGCATTCCGTCTCATTGTATCGGTCCCGCAGAAAGTGCGAAAATAGTAAGAATATTTGCTTTTCGGTTTTTTTTATTTATTTTTGCAGCAACCTTTCACTGGAAAGGGCGTATTAAATAGATCACCGCGCAACCGCGCACAAATCATAGGAGGGACACTATCGGCTAAAACTCTACTCTTTTTTGTTTAAAAAGGAGGTCCTATGAAAACCCAGGTAATCAGTGATCAGGAACTGATTCGCAGGTATCTAGCCGGTCATGAATCCGCCCTCGAAAAACTTATCAGACGTCATCAAAACCGTGTCTTTGCCTATATCCTTATGATTGTCAAGGATAAGGAACTGGCCGAGGATCTGTTCCAGGATACCTTCATCAAGGTGATCAATACCTTCCGATCCGGACAATACAAAGAGGAGGGAAAGTTCATCCAATGGGTAATGCGCATTGCGCACAACCTCATCATTGATTACTTCCGGAAAGCCAAACGGATCCCGGTCATCGAGAACCGCGACGACTACAACATATTCGATAAGGTACGGATCCCTGTCGATTCGGTCGAAGAGGTCATGATCACCGAGCAGATACATAAAGATGTCAAACGACTGATCGAATACCTCCCCAAAGAACAGAAAGAGGTCCTCATCATGCGCCATTATGGCGATATGAGTTTCAAAGACATCGCCGAAGTAACCAACGTCAGTATCAACACAGCACTTGGCCGCATGCGGTATGCACTGATCAACCTGCGCAAACTGGTCAAAGAGAAAGAGGTGATCCTCTCAGTATAGGCACAAAGGCCTGTCCGCTTTTTTTTCCCACAAATAAAATAAGTGAAAACTTACTCCGTTTCATAAGTATGAAAACGTGTCAAACCATAAACCATGCCTATGAAGCGAAGCTTACTTTTTTTCTTTGGAAAGTTAACCTCTTCCGGAACAATTCATTCTGATGAGGGTAAAAAAAGCAGTAAGAGTGTTTCTCCCAGTGAATATGTGATCAGAAATATCCTCAACTATTCAAAATCCTTGTCTACTTGTCAAACCCGGTTTACGGGTCACATACATCTGGTGATGAACTAAAAAGAAAGAGGCTGTCTCACAAGTTGAGGCAGCCTCTTTCGCTTTTTGTCAACGAGGGTTACATTCTCTCTTCTTTGATTCTGGCCTTCTTGCCCTGTAGTTTGCGCAGGTAGAAGATCCGGGCCCTTCTGACCACACCCCGCTTGTTCACATCGATCTTTTCGATGAAGGGGGAGGAGATGGGGAAAATCCGTTCCACGCCGATATTTCCGGAGATTTTTCGTACCGTAAAGGTTTCCGTTGCTCCTTTGCCTGTGCGCTGAAGTACTACTCCCTGAAAATTCTGAATACGTTCCTTGTTTCCTTCCTTGATCTTATAATGCACTGTAATGGTGTCACCTGCCTTGAATACGGGGAACTCTTTCTTCTCCACGAATGTCTCCTCTACGTACTTCATGATCTCAGCTCTGTTCATCCTGTTTTCTCCGTTAAATGGTTATTCTGAATAAGGGAGTGCAAATATAGAAATTTTTTCATTACACAAGGGAGGGGTGATGATAATTCTCTCTAGAATCAATACCGGAACCGCGATCACTGATCATCAAGCAGACCGGGGCGGCGTTTCCGGGTCCGTTCCAGGGATTGCTCATGCCTCCATTGAGCGATCTCTTTATCATGGCCGGAAAGAAGGATATCGGGAACCGTTTTGCCGCGAAACTCGTATGGACGCGTATAGACCGGCGGAGAAAGCAGGTTGTCCTGAAAGGAGTCGGAGAGGGCAGAGGTTTCATCTCCCAGCACCCCGGGGATCAGTCTGATTATGGCATCCACCAGCACAGCTGCGGCCAGTTCGCCGCCAGAAAGAACATAATCTCCGATCGAGATCTCCCGTGTGATCACCGACTCCCTGACCCGTTCATCCACTCCTTTGTAGTGACCGCAGAGCAGGATGAGATTCTGCTTGAGCGAAAGGAGGTTGGCTGTATGCTGTGTAAGCAGCTCTCCGTCGGGGCTCAGGTAGATAACGTCATCATAGCTCCGCTTACCGGTGAGCGCTTCGATGCAGCTGATGATCGGTTCCGCCATCATTACCATGCCGGCCCCTCCTCCGTAAGGATAGTCATCCACGCTTTTATGCTTATTGGTGGCATAGTCGCGGAAATTGTGCAGACAGATGGTAACGAGTTCCTTCTCCCGGGCTCGCTTGATGATGGAATGCCGGAATAAGTTATCGAACATCTCCGGGAATATGGTGAGGATATCAATGTGCATGGGATGCTGGTTCTTTATCAAGGAATAAAAGGGTGGTGATATCGGTCATGCAGTTTACCGGTTCGGTTGTTTCAAAGGTGATGGATGCCTGAAGAGGCGATTCAGGATTGTTCCGGATCATGCAATGCCCGGGGTATTTGTCATCCGGATCAATGATGATGACGGGGTAGGTGCCATCAGGAGGCAGGAGTTTTATCTCATCTTCGGGGCGGATTGAATAACATGGAGCATGGGGATTTACCGGGGATACCTTCTTCCGGGTACATTTTCCCGTAATGATATAATTGTGGCCAAGGTATTTGTTGGCACGCCGGATATCCCCCTCCAGCAGGGCTTTCCGGATGGAGACCGAGCTGACCGACTCCTGCTGGATCTCCTGTTCCGGGATCTCTTCCACCTCAAAACCGTACTGCCTGCCAAGCTGACGCATCACCTCCGTGTCCCCTTCCCGGTTGTATCCGAAATGGTGGTTGTAGCCCGTGATGATCTTGCGCGCCTTTAGTTTTTTAAGCAGGATATCTCTGACGAAATTGACAGAAGAAGTCTTCGAGAATTCCGGAGTGAAATTGACAATGATGAGGTGGTCAAGGCCCGCCCGTGACAGCAGTTCGGTCTTTTCGCGCCGGGTAGTGATCAACCGGAGTTCTTTCCCGTAAGTATCCGGGTACAGCACCTTCCGCGGGTGGGGGTCAAACGTGATCAGCACCGTTTCCCCCCCCATCTCAAAAGCGAGCTTTTTCAGCCGCTCCAGGATCACTTTGTGGCCGGTATGCACCCCGTCAAAAGAACCGGTTGTAACAACAGCATTCCGGATCTCTCCAAGATGGTCGAAGTCGTAATAAATATTCAATCTAGTCCCTGTTACTTGAACCGTTCATCGTTTTTCTTCGCGAAGAAGGCTACCTTCTCCAGCGATGTGATCATGTCATACTCTTCCAGGTAAACATAGGGGGGGACATTGAGGGGCTTCGGGGAATAGTTCAGAATCCCTTTTACACCGGATTCCACAAGGGCCTCTGCAACCTCCGGGGCCTGATCGGCAGGAACCGTGATGATCCCGATACTGATGTTGTGCTTTTTTACAATTTCCGACAAATTGCTAATATGGTGAACTGAAACCCCGTCGTAAACGCGGTTGATCTTCTCGGGATTGATATCAAATGCGGCAATGATGGTAAGTTTGGTTCGTTTTCCCTTGAAATAACTGATAATCGCTTTCCCCAGGTTCCCCAGTCCGATTACAGTAACCCGCTGTCCCTTTTCAGTATCTATGATTCGGCCAATCAATTCAATCAGCTCCTTGATGTCATATCCTTTCCGAAGGTTCCCCGAATAGCCGATCAGCATCAGATCCCGGCGAACCTGCACCGGTGTGATGTGGAGCATCTGGGCAATCTCATGGGAGAAAACATGGGTCTTATCCTTCGATAATGTCAATAAAAGAGCCCGGCGATACTGGCTCAGGCGCTCAACTGTTTTATGCGGAAGGTTTTTGAGATACATACGGATACCTTTAGATTCGTAGATAAAAGTAGACAAAAATTTTACAATCCTGCCAGTAATTGTTGAAATCCTGTTGAAAAAAAACGGGAGTAGTTCCAATTGTTTGTACTTTTGCCCCATCCCGGACATTTCGTTAGCTTTACAGCCCTGATTAAACTAGTTATATGACCTATATGTTCTACCTGATGATCGTGGTATTCATCCTGGGATATATTTGCATTGCCCTGGAGCATCCCCTGAAAGTCAATAAATCGGCGAGTGCATTGGTGCTTGCCGTCCTGTTGTGGGTCCTGTTCATATTCGGCGGGGAACAGATCCTGGTCAACACGGGGAATTTTCACAGGTACCTGGAAGAATTCTCCGATGGTACCTTTTCAGTATGGGTTTCGCATCACGAATTACTGGAGCACCTGGGAGAAATATCCGAGATCATTTTTTTTCTGCTGGGTGCGATGACCATCGTGGAGTTAGTCGACTCGCATGAGGGTTTTCGTATCATCACCGACCGGATCAAAACGACCAATAAAATCAAGCTCCTCTGGATTCTCAGCATCCTCACCTTCTTCATGTCGGCGGCTCTGGATAATCTGCCCACCTCCATTGTCATGGTAGCACTGCTGCGGAAACTGATAGCGGATAAAAAGGACCGGTGGTTTTTTGCCGGGATAGTGATCATTGCAGCCAACAGCGGAGGGGCCTGGAGCCCAATCGGCGACGTAACAACGATCATGCTGTGGATCGGCGGCCATGTCACCACAGTGAATATCATTCTCAAGACCATCGTCCCCAGCTTCATTTCCATGGTAATCCCGTTAATCATACTATCCTTTTTGATGAAAGGAATGGTCCGTCGCCCTGCCAGGGTTGAACGGGAGGATCAATCGAATCCTACGACCGCGTTTGAACGGAACTTTATCTTTATCATGGGAATCGGAGCCCTGCTCATGATTCCGGTCTTCAAAACGATCACACACCTTCCACCTTACCTTGGGATGCTCTTGGGGCTGGGTATTTTGTGGATAACTACTGAAATACTTCACAAATCGAAACATGAGGAGCACAAACCCATGCTGACTGTGGTTGGGACACTCAGGCGAATAGACACCCCCAGCGTGTTGTTCTTCCTCGGAATTTTGCTTGCTGTCGCTGCCTTGCAGAGTGCAGGTCACCTCCAGTTGCTGGCCACGGAACTCGATCTGCATGTCGGGAACCTATACCTGATCAACGTGGTCATCGGACTTCTTTCCGCCGTTGTCGACAACGTCCCCCTGGTAGCCGGCGCGATGGGCATGTATGAGTCGACCTTTGTGGTGGACCACTATTTCTGGGAGATGCTTGCCTATTGTGCGGGAACGGGAGGCAGTATCCTGATCATCGGTTCTGCCGCGGGCGTTGCCGTAATGGGAATGGAAAAGATCGATTTTATCTGGTACCTCCGCAAAATATCCATATGGGCAGTCATCGGCTACTTCGCCGGTGCGGCTACCTATTGGTCAATGAATATGTTCCTCTTTGAATAACCGGATATCATTTACCGGTGATTAACCGGAACCCGTTTCCGTGAATGTTGATAATTTCCACCGAAGGGTCCTTTTTCAGATACTTCCTGAGGCGGGCCAGAAATACATCCATGCTTCTTCCGTTGAAGTAGTTGTCGTCGCCCCAGATCTTATCCAGTGCTTCCTTCCGGAGCAGGATTCCGTCCCGTGTTTCACACAGCATCCGTAAGAGCTTTGCCTCCTTGGGAGAGAGGGACTGGATGTGGTCTCCGAGGGTCAGGGTGCGAAGGGTATAGGAGAAGGTGAATTTACCTACCTGGAAATCAATCAGTTTACTTTCGTCCTCTGCCTGCTGGGCGTGCCGTTTCAGAATCGCTTTCAGTTTATACAGCAGCACTTCGGAGTCGAACGGCTTGGTGATGTAATCGTCGGCGCCGGTTTTAAAGCCCTCGAGCATATCCGATTTCAGTGATTTTGCGGTCAGGAAGATAAAGGGAAGGTCCGGGTGGAGTTTTTTAATCTCCCTGGCCAGGGTGAACCCATCCATCTCCGGCATCATCACATCGAGAATACAGATGTCGAATGAGTCTTCGCTGACCGCTTCAAGTCCCTGTTTTCCGTCTGTTCTCAGTACCGCGGTATAGTCATTCAGCTCCAGGTACGATTTCATGATCGATCCGAAATTGGGATCATCCTCTACTAAAAGTACTTTCGTTCTGTTGCTCATAGTATCAGTTTTAAGTCACAAAGTCACAAGGGCACAGGGTCACAAAGTCACAAGGGCACAGGGTCACAGAGTCACAGGGTCACGGAGTTAATCAGTTGTACAGTAGAAATCCCACTATTCGATTTCATCTCTTGCTTCTCACGTCTTACGTCTCACGTCTTACGTCTTACGTCTCACGTCTTACGTCTCACGTCTCACGTCCTTCGTCCCTCGTCATTACGGGCAGGGAGATCTCAAACCGGCTCCCTTTGTCCGTCTCACTGGCCAGCTTGATCTCACCGTGATGAGCCAGCACAATGGCCTTGACGTAACTTAATCCAAGACCGAATCCTTTGATATTGTGTACATTGCCGGTTGTCAGCCGGAAAAACTTATCAAATACCCTTTTTTGGGTTTCCTGCGTCATACCCATTCCCTGGTCTTCCACACTGAAAAAAAACTGGTCTGCCCTGTTGCCCGTTGTGATGGTGATAACGGGTTGTGAGACAGAATATTTGTTCGCATTGTCAAACAAATTCGTCAGCACATTCCGCATGTGGCCTTCGTCGGCCAGTACCAGCGGATTGGATGCATCGAACCGGGCCTCAATGGTTCCTCCCCGTTTTTCTACGATCAGCCTGAAATGGTCGACGGTCCGGCTGATCAGTTTATGCAGGTTCAACGGTTCAAGTTGCAGGTTGAAATCGCGGCTGTCGAGGAGAGACATCTGGAGCACCTGCTCCACCCGGGTATTCATCCGGCTGTTCTCCTCTTTGATGATCCGTGTGTAGGATTTGATCTGGTCGGGCGAATCGATGACTTTCGGATTATTGATCGAATCAGCAGCAATCGAGATGGTGGCAATGGGAGTCTTGAACTCGTGGGTCATGTTGTTGATGAAGTCGGTTTTAATATCCGATATCTTTTTTTGCCTCACAATCACAAAGATGCTCAATCCCGAAGAGAACATGATGATCAGGGTGAAAAGGATGGATCCCAGCATCAGTACCGAAAGGGACTTCAGGATATGACTTTTTTGCCCGGGGAAGTAGACCAGGAGCTGATCCGGTTTCTCGAATACATCATTCGGGAAGAGCGAAACCTCGTGGTCTATCGCTTCATGCTTATCCAGGTATCCTGCAGAACGGATCGGAATGGGATTGCCGTCGTTCTGCGGGGAAAATACGGCAAATTCAAATGGAATGGCGATCTCTTTGTCGGCTAGCGACGATTTCAGGGTGCTTTCAAGAATGGTTTTGTCAATCCGCGTTTCGATGGTCTTGGGTATCTCTTCAAACTCTACGGCCATTCGCTGGATCAAATCCTGCAATTGAGAGGCACGTCTGTCCAGCTTTTTGATCTTTTCTTCCAGGACCTTCGAAGCGCTATGTCTCGATTGATTTTCAGGAGGAGGGGGAAGTACGATTATAGGATCAGGAGGATGATGCGTGACCACAAATCGTCCGGCTGTTTTTCTCCTCTCGTCCGGTCGTTCTGGTGGCGGTTGCGGATCCTGGAAGTAGTAGGTGTTTCTTGACGGACGGCCGGCAGTAACCGAAACGCTTCTCCCATCGCTGGGGATCCGCTGAATGTACTCTTCCTGAACGACCCACATCGAATCGAGGCGCTCCAATTGACTGGATTCCCATTCAAACTGAATATTCACCCAATCGTTGCCCACGATGAGATTGGTTCGGATGCGGGACATGATGGAATCCATAGACTGCTGGTACTTCCGGTCTCCATAAAGCTTCGCCATGGCTTGTTGATACTGCTTGCTGTATTCCTCTTCAGGCTGGACTCTGACCTGTGGATCTGCCCTGACCACTTTTTTTTCTGCCCAGTGAACCGGGTTGTCATTCAGCAGGTCATGGAGCAGTCCCGCATCAATCTGAAGCTGTTCCACCGAAGCGCTGTCACTGGCCAGGGTTCTGATGAGGTCGCGGATGCTGTCGGAAATAAGCCGGGCGCTGAGTAACGACAGGTTCTCCGTGGTTTCCAACCGGTCGACAACTGTACCGAGGGCTTCATTGACCTGCTGGTTGAACTGGGCTTCCCGGATCTTCATAGCATTTCTGATCCACAGGTACTGTACCAGAATGATACCTGCCATGGAAAGACAGATGAAGAGAATAAGCAGGGAAAGCCATCTTTTATTCATGCACCAAAATTAATAAATCAAATGAGTCTCAGTCAGATAATTAACCTTTCGTTAACCAACTTTAACGACCCTTTAACAGTTTCAATGGGAGATCCGGAATAGTTTTGTACCTTCAACACCAATTCAGAAACACCATGAAAAACCAATCAGTTTGTATCATCAGAGTGATGATCTTTGCACTCACTCTGTCAGGCATCTTTATTTTGCCGCCGAAAGCCTCTTCGCAGGATACCCTAAAGGAGAAACCCGGAAAGATGATCTCCGTCAAAATCGACATGGACGAGAATGGCGAGTCATTCGCCATTGATACCACCTTCGTCATCGATGAGAATTTCGACATGGAGGCCTTTGAGGAAGCGATGGAGCAATACCAGGGCCAGATGAAAGATTTCGAGAAGCTGATGCAAGAGATGCAGATTAACCTCAGCGAGAAGGAGATGCAGCAGGTCCAGGAAAAAGTCGGACGTTCCCTTCGGGATGCTTACAGAGTAATGCCGCGGGAAAGGGGTCAGTGGAGATGGGCCTGTCAACCGGAACATCTGGAACACTTTTGCCTCCCTGAACACATGCAATTTATACCCGAACCACCTGAATGTCGTGGCATGGTCCGGTTCAGATCCGGTAACAAAGGGGAAACCCTTTCCGATGTCCTGGGCGACATTCCGATGCGTGCGGTGAAGAGTTACAAAGTCAAAGAGATCAAAAACGGGAAACGGATTACCATTGAGGTTTCTGATGACGCTCTGCTGGGGCCTCCCGACAGGGATGTGCTCATCTGGCACCGGGAAATGCCGGAGGAGGTGGAAGAACCTGCTAAAACCGAAGAGCCTAAATAAGCTTTCTCAGGAGTTCTTTGAGCTGAAGTTCAGCAAAGGCCTGATTCAACCATCGGTTTAGTACCGCTTACGCGGAGTATAGTGCGTATGGAGCAGTTCATGGGATTTATGCCCGAGAGGTTTCACCAGGAACTCTTTGTAGATCTCCTGAACTTCAGGGTTTTCGTGAGATTTTCTGAGAGGCATCCCCAGGTCTTCTTCATAAATTGCATGTTTCCGTTTATTCCGAATCTCCTTGTTGGTGGGAATGGGCTGTCCGCCGCCACCGAGGCATCCGCCGGGACAAGCCATGATCTCTATAAAATGGTAGTGGACCTTCCCTTCTTTTACATTTTGCATTACCTGTTTGGCATAGGCCAGGCCATTGGCCACCACGCACTGTAGCTCGATGCCTTCCAGGTACCTGAATTCCGGTTTGGTCTTCGTGATTTTCAAGGAGGCCTCCCGGACCTCCCCTTCGGTGCCCCGGACAGGGATGATGTTGAGATCCTCGAACGGGACTTCCCGTCCGGTCACTACTTCATACACTGTACGCAGGGCTGCCTCCATAACGCCACCTGTGGTTCCGAAGATCACACCGGCTCCGGTTGAGACCCCCATGATGCTGTCGAACGGTTCATCCGGCAGTTTGTCAAATTCCAGCCCGGCCTGAGTGATCATGATAGCCAGTTCGCGGGTGGTGAGCACATAGTCCACATCTTTGTAACCACTGGAGCGCATCTCCGGACGGTCGGCTTCAAATTTCTTAGCCGTACAGGGCATGATGGAGACCGATACCACATTCTTCGGATCCAGCTTTCGTTTCTGGGCATAGTACGTTTTAACCAGTGCGCCGAACATCTGCTGCGGGGATTTACAGGTAGAGAGGTTGGGCAGCAGTTCCGGGAAGGTGTGTTCCAAAAATTTAATCCATCCGGGGGAGCAGGAGGTGGCCATCGGAAGGGCTACCTTTGGATCTTTGTCCACCAGTGCCCGCTTCAACCGTTCCAGCAATTCGTGGCCCTCTTCAATGATCGTCAGATCGGCCGTGAAATCGGTGTCCAGAACCGCAGTGAAGCCTAACCGTCTCAGGGCGGTGACCATCTTGCCTGTGACAATTTTTCCCGGAGGCATACCCAGGGATTCGCCCAGCGCAACGCGTACGGCAGGTGCGGTTTGAACCACCACATGTTTGGCAGGATCGTAGATGGCATCCCAGACCTTGTCTACATAATTCCGTTCAATCAGAGCTCCGGTCGGACACCGGTTTACGCACTGACCACAGTTCGTACAAACCACCTCAAAGAGAGAGTGTTCAAAGAAGGTCGAGATCTTCATCTTATTTCCGCGATAGGCCACTCCCAGGGCGCTGACACTCTGGAGTTCCTCACAGGTACGGACGCAGCGCTGGCAGCGGATACACCGGCTGTCGTCCTTGATCAGAGCCGAGTTGAACAGGTCGATCGCATATCGTTTCTCGGGAACCAGATCGAGGAACATGTGGTCGCCGGTCAGCATCTGCGAGGCCAGTTTCTGCAATTCGCAATTGCGGTTCTTATAGCACTTTGTGCAATCGGCGTTATGTTCCGAGAGCAACAGCTCCACAATATGTTTGCGGGCCTGGCGTACCTTCCCGCTGTTGGTGTGGATCACCATTCCTTCTGAAACAGGGGTGGCACAGGCGGCCGGAAGAATTCTTGAATTTTCCTGTTCAACCACGCATACCCGGCAGTTCCCCGCTACGCAGAGGTCCTCATGGTAGCAGAGGGTAGGGATATGAATATCCAGTTTTCTGGCGGTTTCCAGAATGGTGGACCCTTCGTCGACCGACACCTGGATTCCGTCAATGGTTATCGTTACTTTTTTTGCCATATCTGAATTACAGTATTTTCCGGTTCATATGTGACTAGTAAATCATCTCCTCTTTGAAATTATAGACAATGGAGGAGAACGAGTTGGCTACCGATTGTCCGAGCCCGCATTTGGCCGTGATCTTCATGCTTTCTGCCAGTTTCATTAGCTGATCGAGGTAAAGTGCTTTTTTCTCCCCTTTTTTAACCGCGACAATTCCTTTGCGAAGCTGCTGGCAACCGACCCGGCAGGGGGTACACTGGCCACAGGACTCCTCCTCAAAGAAATTGAGGTAATTGTGGAGTACATTGTACATGGAACGTGAACTGTTGAACAGCATCATGGAACCTCCGGTGGGGACCCCTTCAAAACCGATCACGGTCTCCCTGAACTTTTTCCGAGGAACGCAGAATCCCGATGCGCCTCCCACCTGTACGGCTTTGGTGTCGCCGTCGCCGAATTCCTCTACAAACCGGTCGAGTGGCATCCCCAGTTCCAGTTCATATATTCCGGGAATGGGAGTGTCGCCGGAGACCGAGAAGACTTTTGATCCACGGGAATCGGAAGTGCCCAGCAGCTTGAACTGAATCGGACCAAGGCGCATGATCATCACGACGTTGACAAAGGTCTCCACATTGTTGATCACGGTAGGTTTTCCCATGAATCCAAAGGTAGTAGGGTAGGGGGGCTTGTTCCGGGGCTCTCCGCGAAAACCTTCCATTGATTCAAACAATGCACTTTCTTCTCCGCAGATGTAAGCGCCACTACCCAGCTTAATCTCGATCGGGAAATCAAATCCGAGTTTGCCGATCTGATCATGGTACTGCTCCAGCTCCCGCGTCAGTTCAGGAAGCAGGAATTTATATTCGCCCCGCAGGTACACATACCCCTTCTGCGCCCCGATCACCTTTCCGCAGATGGCCATGCCCGAGAAAACTTTCCGCGGAACACGGGAAAGGATCTCCCGGTCCTTGAAAGTACCGGGTTCACCCTCATCGGCGTTGCAGATCACATATTTCTCTTTTCCGGGTGCTTCGGCAGCCAGCTTCCACTTCATCCCGGTAGGGAATCCGGCTCCGCCGCGCCCACGTAACCCCGATTCCATCAGGTCTTCCAGGATCTCCTCGTTCGACCGTTTCAGGGCGTCGGCCAGGACTTTGTATTTCGCACTTGAATATTCGCCGAAAATGAGGTCCACTCTTTTCAGTTTAGATTCTGACATGGGTCTATCTCTTTAAAATTCGTGTTACGACTTACTGATGTATTCGCTGATGATGTCGTGAACCCGCTCCGGAGTAAGTCCGGTATAAGGCTTTTCATTGATCAGCATGGCCGGCCCTTCATGACACCAGCCAAGACAGTTGGTCTCCAGCAAGGAGAACTTTTTGTTGGGGGTGGTCTCACCTACCGTCACCTTCAGCATATCTTCAATGGTTTGAAGGATCTGCATTTTCCCGTGCATGTCGCAGCTGATGGTTTTACATACCCGGATCACGTACTTCCCAAGAGGTTCAGTGGAAAGAAAGGAATAAAAGGTCGCCGTACCATATACCTGGGCAGCTGAAAGGTCTAGCTCCTTCGCAATCTCTGTCATATCGGTGTCGGAAATGAAATTATTGACCTCTGCAACTCCCTGCAGTATAGGGATCAGGGCCGTTCGGTTCCGGCCGTATTTTTCAACTAAATCCCTGATTAAATGTTCG